>JAPDIY010000090.1 GCA_029259335.1 Archaeoglobi archaeon | reverse complement strand
AATCGAAAAGCCAGAAAAACCGAAGTTGAACCTTATCAATGCTGGGGTGTACGCCTTTACAAAGGAGATACTGGACTATGTGAAGAGGACGCCCGTTTCGGTTAGGGGGGAGTACGAGATCACGGACTCGATAACCATGGCAATCTTGGATGGGTTTGAGTTTAAAGCTGTGAAAATTGAAAGGTGGATTGACGTTGGCTATCCATGGGATCTGCTTAAAGCGAATGAGGAGCTTCTAAAAAACATTGAACCGAAGATCGACGGAATGATTGAAGAAAATGTGACCATAAAAGGGAAGGTCGTTGTTGGAGAAGGCAGCGTAATTATGTCTGGTGCATACATTGTCGGTCCCGTTGTAATAGGGAAAAACTGCAGAATAGGCCCCAACTGCTACATAAGGCCATACACATCAATTGGCGACAACTGCCACATCGGAGCGGCGGTGGAGGTAAAGAACTCAATAGTTATGGCAGGAACCAAACTGCCGCATCACAACTACGTGGGCGACTCAGTTATAGGTGAAAACTGCAATTTTGGTGCAGGGACAAAGATAGCCAACCTCAGGCTGGATGAGGGTGAGGTGGTCGTGAACGTTAAGGGAAAGGCTGTAAGAACTGGCAGGAAGAAGTTTGGTGCAGCGATAGGCGATAACGTCAAGACAGGCATAAACGCCTCGATAAATGTCGGGAGCATGATAGGAAATGACGTCTTTATAGGCCCCGGAGCCGTCGTCAGCGGTTTTGTGGAGCCACACTCGAAGGTGTTTTAGGTGGTAGGATGAAGGCCGTAATTCTTGCAGCTGGTGAGGGGCAGAGGTTGAGACCTTTTACCACGAGCAAGCCGAAGGTGATGATAAAGGTAGGCAACAAGCCAATTCTTCAGTATGTACTGGAGGCTCTGAGAGATTCTGGAATAAGAGATATCGTGATGGTCGTTGGCTACAGGAAGGACAGGGTGATGGACCACTTCGGCGATGGGAAGAAGCTGGGGGTGAAGATAGAGTACGCCATTCAAAAGCAGCAGCTAGGCACTGCTCACGCTCTCAGACAGGCCGAGAATCTTGTTGGTGATAAGTTCATTGTTGTTTCTGGAGATAACATAATTGACAAGGAGGTTGTGAGAAGTGCGCTTGCAGAAAAGAACTCGGTGGTTTACAAGGTTGTTGACACACCATCAAAGTATGGGGTCATAAAGCTTGGAAGGGATGGAAAGATAGAAGAGATTATAGAAAAGCCGGAAGACGTGGTCAGCTATCTTGCGAATACAGGCGTATATCACTTTGACTCTAGAATATTCGATTACCTTGCTAATGAAAACGATTTGACTGCAGTTTTAAACCGGATGATTAAGGACGGAATTCAATTCAATGCTGTAGAGAGTAACGGTGTGTGGCTTGACGTGGTTTATCCGTGGGACATTCCGAGGGTGAATGAGCTTGCCCTGAACTTTAAAGGAAGGGTGATTTCCGGCAAGGTCGAGAGTGGAGTCTTTATCTCCGGAGATGTCGTTATCGGGGAGGGGTGTGTGGTCAGGAGCGGGACTTACATCAGGGGGCCGGTAGTAATCGGAGAAAACTGCGAGATTGGGCCCCATGCTGTGATAGGCCCGGCAGTGTCCATCGGCGACAACACGGTAGTCGAACCCTTTTCAGTTGTGGAGAACAGCGTGATTGGGGACAATGTGACAATCGGAAGTGGTAGCAGGCTTGAGAGCTCAGTCGTGGACTCCGGAACGAGGATAATGCCCGGCTTTACGGCCGTGAAGGGTAAAGCCTCGGTTGAAGTTGACGGAGCAATCCAGAAAATCGAGACCGGAGCTTTTATTGGGGAAGTATGCTCCATAGGGGCAAAGGTCACGGCAATGCCAGCCTGCATCGTCGGCAATGAGGTGGAGGTCAGACCGTTGAAGGTTCTGTCTGGGGTAATTCCTGACAAGTCCAAGGTGTTGTGAATGTGCGGAATTGTTGGCTACATCGGCTTCAGGAGAGCCGATCAGGTTATAATTTCAGCTCTGAAGAGGCTTGAATACCGCGGCTACGACTCCTGGGGTGTTGCTGTAAAGCACGGGAATAGCTTGGAGATCATAAAAAGGGTTGGAGCGATTGGTGATGTCGAGAACTACAGTTTGGCTGAAGGTAATGTCGGAATAGGTCACACAAGGTGGGCAACACATGGAAAACCCTCGGAAATAAACGCCCACCCACACACGGACTGCAATAACCAAATAGCGGTCGTGCACAACGGCATAATCTCCAACTTTCAGTCTCTGAAGGAGGAGCTTGAGAGTAGAGGTCATAAGTTTAGTTCGGAGACGGACACTGAAGTAATTGCCCACCTCATTGAGGAGGAATACAGGGGAGACTTGAAGGAGGCGGTGATGAAGGCAGTTGAAAGGTTAAGGGGGTCATACGCCATAGTTGTGATGCATGCAGAAACAGAGGAACTGGTTGCTGCCAGGTACAAAAGTCCCCTCGTCATCGGCGTTGGAGATGGGGAGTGGTTTATAGCCTCTGACGTTCCTGCGGTTCTGGACTACACAAACAGGGTGATCTACCTCGAGGACGGAGATGTCGCTAAGCTGTGGAATGATGGCTTTACAATCTGGAACAACGGGAAGGAAGTTGAGAGAAGAGTCGAAACGGTACCTTGGAGCATTGAAGATGCCGAGAAGGGAGGATACGAGCACTTCATGCTGAAGGAAATTCATGAGAATCCGAGAGTTGTCGAGGAGACCCTTCTTGAATATCTTGAGGATGACATCAAGATAGACAGCAGGATCTTTGCGGGAATCTCGGACATTCTGTTCGTCGCCTGTGGCACCTCATTTCACGCTTGTCTTGTGGGAAAATACCTGATTGAGGGGCTTACGGGGATTCCGGTGAGGGTAGAGTATGCGTCGGAGTTCAACTACAGCAACCCCCCACTCTCCAGAACACTTGTTGTGGGCATTACCCAGAGTGGAGAGACTGCCGACACTCTTGAGGCTATGAGGAAAGCGAAAAAACTCGGAATGAGGGTGCTTGCAATAACCAACGTGCTCGGAAGCACCGCTACAAGGGTAGCGGATCATGTTATCTACACAAGAGCGGGCCCGGAAATTGGTGTTGCAGCAACAAAAACCTTCATCGCTCAGCTCATCGTTCTTTATCTGATTGCAGCCAAGATTTCCAGTCTTCCACCCACGGAAATCGAGGAGCTTTTGGAGGAGCTGAGAAATATTCCGCAGAAAATCAGACAGATTCTCGACAGAGAGGATGAGATCTCATCCATCTCGAATACTTTTGCGGGTTACGAGAACATGATGTATGTGGGCAGAGGAATCGGATATCCTGTCGCCCTCGAAGGTGCCCTGAAGCTCAAGGAGATATCATATATTCACGCAGAGGGTTATCCTGCTGGTGAACTGAAGCACGGTCCATTTGCCCTTCTTGGAGAGAAAACTCCAGTTGTAGCCTGCGTGGTTAGAGATAAAACCTACGAGTCAATGCTGGGCAACATCAAGGAGATAAAGGCCAGAGAGTCCCCAGTGATCGCAGTTGCAGATGAAGATGATGAGGAGATAGAGAAGTTTGTCGATTACGTTATCAGAACGCCGTCGACAATTCCACTTCTCACCCCGCTGACTTACTCGGTTGCTCTGCAGCTTTTTGCCTACCACATCGCGAGAATAAGGGGCTGCGAGATAGACAAGCCCAGAAATCTGGCGAAGAGTGTTACAGTGGAGTGACCAAGATCTGCGGTATATCAACAACTTTTAACCTTACTCTGCAAAAATTCAGAGCATGAAAATTGCGGCCATCAAAAATCATCCGGCTGAGGGTCTTGGCTATATCGAAGATGTATTCGAGAGCAAGGGTGTGGACTATTGCTATGTCGAGGCTTACAGAGATTTACGGATTGATGGGTTTGATGCTCTCGTAATTCTCGGCGGGCCGATGGGGGTGTATGAGTTAGAGAAGTATCCGTTTCTGAGATGGGAGATGGACTTGATCAGAGAAAACTACAGGCAAAAACCCGTTCTCGGAATATGCCTTGGAGCACAGCTTATCGCAGCAGCCCTTGGTGAAAAGGTTTATCCCTACATCAAGGAGATCGGGTGGAGAAAGGTAAGGAAGGTGAGTACCAAGTTTCCACTGCCTGATGAGATTGAGGTTTTCCAGTGGCATGGGGATACGTTTGACCTGCCTGCAGAGGCTGAACCGATTTACGCTGGTGAGGTAGTGAAGAACCAGTGTTTCGTTGCTGGAAAGGCAATTGCTATGCAGTTCCACGTGGAGATGACGCTTGAGCTTATCGAGAAGTGGATTTCAGATCCAAAGGCAGGATTGAGTGAGGAAGAAAGAAGGAAGATTATGGAAGAGAGCAGAGAAAAAATTGAAGATCACCACAGGCTATGCGAGAAATTCGTTGATCTCTTTTTGAAAATTTAGCTTTCCTTCACTTCAATCTCCTTTATTTTCTCGTAGAGCAGAGGGAGGAATAAGCCAACATCTGTGACAACCCCAATAGCCTGATGAGTTCCCCTATCCATCAGCTTTGTTACGGTTGCGGGATTCATGTCCACGCAGATTGTTTTCACGGTTGAGGGTAGTAAGTTTCCAACCGCAATGCTATGGAGCATCGTTGCGAGCATTATAACCATGTTTATCCCCCTCAAAGCTTTCTTCATCTCTTTCTTTGCAACCATAACGTCCGTTATCACTTCAGGCAAAGGTCCGTCATCTCTTATCGACCCTGCGAGGATGAAAGGCACATTTCTCTTTATACACTCATACATTATTCCATCCTTGATTATCCCCTTCTCCACAGCCTTTTTTATCCCCCCAGCAGCGATGACCTTGCTTATCGTGTAAAGATGATGTCTGTTCCCTCCCGGAACAGGCCTGCCCTTGGTTATGTCCATACCGAGAGAAGTACCGAAAATGGAGATCTCTATGTCGTGGACTGCAAGGGCGTTGCCTGAAAGCAGCAAATCAACGTATCCATCCCTTATTAGAGCTGCAAGTGCGTTCCTCGCGGATGTATGGTCAACTGCTGGCCCTGCAACTACCGCGATCTTACCTCCGCTGATCTTCAACTCGTAGATTTCCTTTGCAATTGCCTCAATCATCCTTTCAGTCGGTCTTTCCGATGAAACCTTCCCACCCATGAACTCGAAGTACGTTGACTTTCTCGGTCTCTCAGGCGGAACAACTCTGACACCCTTTTCCCCTACCACGATCAAATCGCCTTTAACAACCTCATCTATGGCTACGCAGTAAGCCTTTCCGTCCCTTATCGCTATAACCCTATCCATGCCTATGTCCTCAACCTCAAGCCACTCCCCCCTGTACCTCACAAAGGTCGGATGATTCGTAGTTACATAAAAGCCGTCAGGCAGAACTTTGTCAGCGGGAGCTTTTGCAATCTCAACTTCCTCGACCTCACTAATTCTGGCACCTATTTTGTGCAGTTCCTTCAGTATCTCGTCCAGATGCCTTTCATCTTTTCCGAAAACTATCATCCTCGCGTAACTGTGATCCTGCTTCTTCTTTCCAATTCTGAACTCCAGTATCTCAAATTCTCCTTCAAGATCGAGTATCGTGTCAAGAGCTTTCGGCAGTATCATTGAATCTATCAGATGGCCTTCGAACTCAAGCTCCTTCGCCTTCACAACCATCACCCCACAAACTTTGAGAGATACTCTTTACTTTCAAGTATGGCATTCTCCTCCCTTGTCTCTATTGTTAAAAAACCTGCGTATTCACCCAGCCTAAATTTCTTCAGATCAACATTTCCTCTACCCAGAGCGAGATGTAAGTCGGCTTTACCATCATTGTCGTGCAGGTGCATGTTGACAACCCTATCAAAGTTCTTCATGAAAAAGGGATTCTCTCTGATGTTGTAGTGCCCTACATCGACTGTCAATCCAAGATCCGTTGTCTCGAGAATATCACTCAAAGCCCTCTCAAGCCCGTCTTCAATCATGATAGTGTTCTCAAGAGCCATTTTGACAGGACAGGATTTGATAAACGGTTTTAACTCATTTAACAAAACCTTTTCATTGTGTTTATCGAACAATGATTTGTCAAAATAAAACTCCCCATTGTTGATGAATGCTGGATTCCAGCCAATGTGGAAGGTTATGACTTCTGCACCACACTTGTCCGCAAAATAGCAGACCTTCCTCATCTCCTCGTAGCTTGCCTTCCGCATGTCATCGCTGAGAGAGATGAAGTTCGTGCTTGTTGCGGGGGCGTGAATCAGCAAATCGAGATCGTAGCTCCATTTCAGCTCGATCACCTCTGCGTAACTCAGGTTTTTGAGGGAGTAGTATGGATGATCCATCAGTATCTCAACGTGCGAGAATCCATTGTTCGCAGCAAATTCGAAGGCTTCCTTTGGTTTATGTCTTACATCTGGCTGAATTCCAAGCTTGGCAGAGTTCACGGTTCCACCATTGTCCCTATGCCTTCTTTCGTGAAAAGCTCGATCAGTATCGAATGGGGTTTTGAGCCGTCAATTATATGAGCTTTTTCCACTCCATTCTTCAGCGCCCTGAGTATTGCCTCGAATTTGGGTATCATGCCGCCCTTCAGCACCCCACTCTCTCGCATCTTCTCAAGCTCAGAAAGTCTGATTCGTGATACCAGCGAGCCTTTATCTTCTGGATCTGTGAGTATGCCCGGAACATCTGTGAGCATTATCAGCTTTTTAGCCCTTAGAGCGGCGGCAATCTCACCAGCAACAATATCTGCATTCAGATTGTAAGTGTTACCCATCAAGTCGGTCGCAACAGGCGATACAACAGGGATGAAACCGTTTTCAAGCAGAATTCTGAGAATTTCAGGATTTATATACTCAGTTTCCCCAACAAAACCGAGATCGACTATTATCTCTTCCTCACCCTTTCTCATTCTCATTTCCTTTTTCTTTGCTACAACAAGCAGCCCATCCTTTCCGCTCAGTCCCACAGCCTTCCCACCATTTCTTATGAAGGTAGTGACGATTTTGGAGTTGACCTTCCCATCAAGAACCATCTCAACAACTTCCATTGTCTCTTTATCCGTCACTCTAAGCCCTTCAACAAACTTTGGTTGTAACCCAAGCTTCTCCATTTTTTCTGAAATTTCTGGCCCACCCCCATGGACAACGACCGGTTTGATGCCAACAAAATAAAGAAGGACAATATCCTTTATCGTCTCCTCAAGAACTTTATCATCCACCATCGCATGACCGCCAATCTTTATAACCATCGTGGTTCCGTGGAAATCCTTTATATATGGCAGAGCTTCAATCAGCAGCTCAACATTTTCCATGCCGATTTCTAAAGCATTGGATACTTAAGGGTTGTTGGTTTGAAGATTTGACATTGGTGGGTTCACTCAAGATTGAGAATTTACATCAAGCTTCTCCCTGCACGTTTTGTGATGGGATATCCTGTGTTTTATCCCTGAATCTGACATTAAGCAAGGATAATAAAACTGCGCTATCTATTCTGGATAGTGAAACTCGAAAAGTTCCGTAAGAAGTTAATTGAACTGGCTGAGATCGAGAGAGAAAACCAGATTAGAGCGATGATTGAAGAAATGCGAAGACTTAACGGAGAAAAGAGGGAGAAAAAGGGAAGAGCGGTTCTCGGACTGAAAGGTAAAATCGTTGGAGAAGAGTTCGGATTCAAACTCGTTAAATTTGGCAGGAGAAAGACGATCGAAACCGAGATTTCGGTCGGAGATGAAGTGTTGATAAGCAGAGGTAATCCTTTAAAGAGCGATTTGAGGGGAGTTGTGGCAGAAAAGGGGTCGAGGTATCTTATTGTTGCACTCGAATCCGTGCCTGAATGGGCTCTGAAAGATGTTAGAGTTGACCTCTACGCCAGCGATTTGACATTCAAAAGGTGGATAGAGAATCTCAACAATTTGAAGGAGGGGGGCTTGAAGGCCCTGAAGTTCGCTCTTGGCATGGAAACTCCATCGGATGACAATGGGGCTGATTTTACGCCTTTCGACAGCGTGCTAAACGCAAGCCAGAGAAAAGCCGTCTCTTTTGCCCTCGCCTCGAAGGATTTCTTCCTCATTCACGGTTCCTTCGGAACTGGAAAGACGAGGACGATCGCTGAAATCGTGAGACAGTTTGTTAAGCGGGGAGAGAAAGTTCTTGTGACTGCTGAAAGTAACACTGCAGTGGATAACCTCGTTGAAATCCTATCAGATCTCAAACTCGTCAGGCTCGGCCATCCGTCGAGGGTGGATGAGGACCTGAAGAAATTCACTCTCTCCGCCCAGCTTATCGAGCATGAATCCTACAGAGACGTAAAGAGTCTCAAAAAAGAGGTGGAAAGACTTGAAGAGGAAATGATGAACCACACCAAGCCCTCCCCAGCCCTCAGAAGAGGTCTCAGCGATGATGAGATCCTCAGACTTGCAAAAGCTGGCATGGGGTCGAGAGGTGTTTCGAAGGAGAAGATTAGGTCGATGGCGATGTGGATTGAGCTTAGAAGGGAGCTGGATGAACTCTACGACGAGATCAGACGGATTGAGGATGAGATAGCGAGAGAGATAGTTGAAAAAAGCGATGTCGTGCTGGCAACGAACTCCTCAGCCTTCCTGCTTGAAAATTCCTTCGATGTGGTGGTAATAGATGAAGCGAGTCAGGCTACGCTACCAAGTATTTTGATTCCCACCAACAGAGCAGAGAGGTTCGTGCTGGTTGGAGACCATAAACAGCTCCCACCGACGGTTGTCAAGGCTCAGGATTTGAGCAGGACGCTTTTCGAGATCCTGATTGAAAAATACCCGACCAAATCCCAGCTCCTTGAGGTGCAGTACAGAATGAATGCAGCGATTATGGACTTTCCCAACAGGGAGTTTTACGGCGGGAGAATTAGGACTCACGAGAGCGTTGTAAATACCACTCTCAAAGATCTTGGTGTTGGCAGCGTGAAAGGTGGTGGCTTTGAGCAGATTCTCGATCCAGAGAGGCCGCTTGTCTTCATCGACACCTCTCGATGTGCTGACAAGTGGGAGGGTAGACTCGCAGATTCCACTTCCCGCTACAACGAGCTTGAGTGCAGGATAGTCGAGAAGGTTGTGGCTGGACTTCTGAGAATGGGAGTAAAGAAAGGCTGGATCGGCGTAATTACGCCCTACGACGATCAGGTTGACATGCTCCGCCATAGAGTTGATGTTGAGGTCAGCACAGTTGACGGATTTCAGGGGAGGGAGAAGGAGGTGATAGTGATCTCCTTCGTCAGGAGCAACAGGAGAAGAGAAATCGGATTTCTCGAAGATTTGAGAAGGTTAAACGTCTCGCTAACGAGAGCGAAAAGAAAGCTCATAATGGTCGGAGATTCTGAGACTCTCAGTGTCAACAGCACCTACAGAAGGCTAATCGACCATGTTAAGAGGAAAGGATTGTATTATCTGCTAATCTAAAATACCCATGCAGAGCTTCTCAAACTTCTCGTGCTCTAGCAAGTCATCAGCTTTTCCTCTGAAAGCAACTCTTCCGCTGACAAGCAGGTAAGCATCATCACTAATCTCCAAAGCCCTCTGCACATTCTGCTCGACCAGAAGAATCGTCAGCTTCAGATCATCCCTGAGTCTCAGAATTCTGTCGAATATGAGTTCTGCAAACTTGGGTGCAAGCTGAGCCGTAGGTTCATCAAGCATCAGAACGTTTGCCTTTCTCACCAAAGCTGTTGCCATTGCGAGCATCTGTCTCTCTCCACCACTCAGAGTGCCAGCTTTTCTCTTCATGAATCTTTCCAGCTCAGGAAAGACATCCAAAGCTGTATTTATTCTGCTTTTAACTTCATCTTTGTCTAAGGTGTACGCGGCTATCTTGAGATTCTCCTCAACGGTTAGATTGGCAAATACGTTGTCCGTCTGAGGCAGATAAGCTATTCCCATTTTTGTTCTCGCGTGAGGCGGATATCCAGTGATTTCTCCACCATTGAAGAACACCTGACCTGAGTGGATTGTTGCCAACCCGAAAATTGATTTTAGCAGAGTAGATTTTCCAGATCCATTAGGGCCAACTACTGCCGTAATTTTGTTCTTTCCCATCTCCGCATCCACATCAAACAGGATGTGGAGCTCCTTATACCCCGCATTCAATTTCACTGTCCGAAGCACCGAGATACACCTCCACCACTCTTGGATTGTTAAGTATATCCTCCTCCTTGCCTTCTGTAATCACACTGCCATTGGCCATTACATATACGTAGTCTGTGTATTTAAGTACTATGTCCAGTCGGTGCTCCACTATGAGGAAGCTCATCTCCATCTTTTTGAGTTCAACAAATCTCTCAAGCATGTCATGCGACAATACAGGGTTCACCCCTGCAATCGGCTCGTCCATAATAATGAGTTTGGCGTTTTTCATCAACGCCCTTCCGACTTCGAGGAGTTTTAGTTGTCCTCCACTGAGATTTTGAGCTTCCGAGTCCCATAGATGGTCTATCTTGAGGAATTCAAGAATCTTGAAGGCTTTTTCTACTATTTCCTCTTCTTTCTTCATCCAGCTCCCGGTTACTGAACTCATTACGCTCTCACCGTATCCATCCGGAGCTATCAGCAAGTTCTCAAGCACCGTCATCTTCTTTAACGGTTGCGGGATTTGAAAGGTTCTTGCTATTCCGAGCCTGCTTATTTCATGGGGCGGCTTGTTCGTTATATCTACACCCTCAAAGAAGACCTTTCCTTCATCAGCCCTGTAAAAACCTGAGACGGTGTTTATGAAGGTCGTCTTTCCGCTTCCATTGGGACCGATAACAAGTGTTATGCTGCCTTTTTCAACGCTGATATTCACCCTATTTAAAGCTTTAAGACCATCAAAAAATTTGGAAAGATTTTGAGTTTCAAGAATGCTGTTCTTCATGGTACGTCACTGCCTTCTTCTTACCAAATATGCACCTGCCAGCACACCTGCAACTGCAAGTGCAAGCTCAAATCCCGGAGTCTTCTTTTGTTCTGCTGGCGTTGTTGCCGGTGGAGCTGGAGCTTCAGGCTTGTGCGTCCACTCTATCTTGTTCTCATCGAAAACCCACAGTCCAGCTTTGTCCCACTTACAATCTTTGGTAACATAGTAGATTGCATAATCACCGCTTGCTCTATCATTCCACTCATCGAGTTTTATCGTCCCGGTGACAGGATAGACCCCATACTTGCCCTCGCTGTAATCAATTGTAACTTTTGGAATTGTTTCAGCCATTGTGTCGGCATCGTAGCTACCCTTCTCTTTAACAACTTCGACATAGCTCAAAGCAAGTACCCATGCCGCATCATAGGCGTTCATTGCGTACTGATAGGGCTCCTCACCGAATCCCTTCTCCTTGTACTTTGCCTTCAGCTCATCAAAGCTCTTGCCTTTAGACTCGAAAAGCGTCGAGTAGAGACCGACTGTAGAAGTCTTGTCACAGACGTCAAGTGCTTTGCCGCTCAAAGCTGTACCATCGCATCCAAGCCAGACAACGCTAAGGAGTGGGCTGTCGCTTTTTGTCTGAGCGAGAATTGTGGCAGCTTCTTCGTAGCTGAAGGCCACAACAGCTATCTCGGATGGCTTATAGGACTTCAGGAGTTCAGACACCGTGTTCTCCATTTCCGCTATGTAGGGCGAGAAGTCCGCTGGTGGTGGATCGGGATACTCAACATAGCTCTTAATTTCAATTCCTGCCGCCTCAAGTTTGGGCTTGATGGTTTCGTAAAGACCCT
This sequence comes from Archaeoglobi archaeon, assembly GCA_029259335.1. GTDB lineage: Archaea > Halobacteriota > Archaeoglobi > Archaeoglobales > Archaeoglobaceae > Archaeoglobus. The sequence goes on along the minus strand of JAPDIY010000090.1, from coordinate 43,473 downwards.
TACCCCACGCATTTCCGATGTAGGTTATTACCACTGCTTTGATGCCAGCATCTTTGAGCTCAGCTGTTATTGCATCTGTCTGCAAATCGTCAGTACCCACAAACCTGAAGATGTACTTCTTCTCCTCCGGCTTCGTCACACCAATCAGGCTTGGCAGAGCCGTTGACGAAGGCGATACTATGATTATCTTGTTCGATGTTACAAAGCTCTTGATGTTGGACACTTCTCCACTGCCCATCGGACCTATAACCAAGTTTATGCCCTTTGCGTAGAGGTCCTGGATTTTCTGAAGTGCTATGTTTGGATCCACCTTTGTGTCCTCAACATAGAACTCGACCGTGTAGGGTAGGTTGTTTGACTCAAAGTAAGCATTGATGTCTTCCTTCGCTATCTCAAGGGTGTTTTTGATGTCGGTTCCGTACGTTGTCAGTGGACCAGAAAGATCCACCAGCACACCTATCTTTATCTCCTCTGCGGAGACGAGAGCTGTGGCCGACATTAGTGTCAACACGGCTACCAATATGCACAGCTTTCCGCGAATCATGATATAAAGAAATCGTTAATATTTTAAAACTTTACCCAATGCAACGACCATGAGCGTAATAGAAGGGGCAATCGTTTACTCAAATCTTCTGGTTCTTCTAAGTGTTGGTTTGACACTGACTTACATTACTACAGCCGTACCAAACTTTGCACAGGGTTCTTTTGCTGTTTTCGGCTCTTACATTTCTCTTACACTGTTGCGTTTGTACAAAATTCATCCCTACTATTCTCTACCTTTTTCCTTCATTTTGGGTGGTCTTCTCGGTCTCGCTGTTTATCTACTGATACTTAGGCCCTTGATAAAAAGAGAAGCATCTGTCGTCATTCTGATGATTTCAACACTGGCTCTCGACTTAATACTGCTTGGGATCATAGGTTCCTATTCCGATTCTCTTGCAGAAATCTCGCACAAGTCTGCTTCCAGATTTATATTCACACCATACGATTTTGATATTGCCGGTATGTCGGCAATACTTTTTGTTTCCACCCTCGTAATCTCTCTTTCAATCTTCGCTCTTTTTCTCCTCCTTTACAAAACCAAGTTCGGCGTTGCGTTGAGAGCCTCCATGGAGAATCCAGATCTGGCTGAAGTAATGGGTGTGAATGTTGAGTACACCAGACTGTTTTCATGGTTCCTATCAGGCGCTCTGGCAGCAATGGCAGGTACACTTCTGCCCTTCAGACAGGAGATTGTTCCCTCAACAGGAGCCATCATCATCGTATCAATATTTGCAGCAAGCATAGTTGGTGGTCTGGCTAATATCAACGGAGCGCTGCTTGGTGGCTACATTGTCGGATTTTCAGAATCCTTTTTAACATACAACCTCTCAACCATACTGGGTACGGGAATACTCCTTTACAGTAAGGTAATCTCTCTGGTAGTTCTCATAATTGTGTTAATATTGGCGCCAAGAGGAATAACAGGGGTTAACTGGAGGCGAGTGATATGGAAGAAATCATCGTTACAATAGCTTTGTGGTTCGGTCTCTACACGATAGTATCGTTGAGCCTTAACTTAGAATACGGATTTGCAGGCATACCTAACTTCGGCAGAGCTTTAGCGGTTCTGATGGGGGCTGTAGCTGTAGGTGGAATAGCCAACAGAATCTTGATTTCAGTCTTTGGAATCAGCGGAGATATAATAACGGCAAGTGCTCAGATAAGGTCTCTGACAAATGACCTAATAGTATCCAATCCGGCATACGGTGTGGGCTTGCTGCTCCTCTGCTTGGCTTTAGCAGTAATTCTCGGTGCTGTAACAGGAGCACTCTTCATTCTACCGAGTGCAAAGCTTTCTGAGGATTACCTTGCCATCACACTTCTGGCAATAAGTGAAGTTGCCTTTATGGTTTGCAACTATAACATAGCAATTATTGGAGGTTACTACGGCGTTTCAACCCCCGATGTCCTCGCGTTTGTGCCGGGAGAGGAAAGAATGGTTGTATTTACAGCAATAACACTCTTTATCGCATTTCTGGTTTTCATCTTCGTCAGGAGACTCACAAACTCCCCCTTTGGAAGGCTGCTCAGGGCGATGAGAGAGAACGAAAGTGTGGTTGAGGCAACTGGTAAGAGTGTTATGCTTCTGAGGATCAAAACGGCTGCAATTGGCTCTGCAATTGCTTCGTTAGCTGGAGCACTCTACTCCTTGTATTCCGTCAATGTCATAGCAACAAGCTTTTCGAGAGTTGAGTGGACGTTCTATCCGTTCCTGATGGTCTTGCTTGGAGGAGCGGGGAACAACAGGGGCGTTGTTGTCGGAACTCTCACCTTCGTGATAGTAAAAATACTGCTCACAATCTACAAGCATGAGATAAGAGCTATCCTCCACCTGCCATTTGAGGCAGTCTGGCTGGAGTACATCCTCTTCGGCCTGCTGATGTACTTTGTTCTGCTCTACCGCCCAGAGGGACTGATCAAGGAGAGACCGATATTCACTGCCCCAATTAAGAAGGTTGCGGCAAAAATCCGTGGAGATGCATGAACCAAACCTTGAAATGGCTTGAAGAGAGAGGAGTAGAGTTCGAGAGAGACGATGGAATTGACATAGAGCTTGATGGCAAACATTTTTTCGTAAAATGCAGCTATCTTGGATTTTTTAAGGGAAGAATTGTTTTATGCATTGATTTTGCCTCTCCTACCGCTTCTGAACCTGTAAAGAGATTTATGGAAAGCTACACGCGAATACGGAGAGCAAGGTATACAGTAGTTGTTGCTGGCGACGAAATCTGGACTTACGACGTGATTAAAAAAGAGGAAGTTGAAGATATAGAAGTGCAGGCAGAATTTGAGGTCAAACCCGACAACAAGGATTTTAGAATCGCGGCAGCTTACTACAACCTGATACACTGCCAGTGTGGTGTTGGCGATGAAGGTAATAGCGTTTGTGGGCTACCCCTTGAGCGGTAAGAGCACTGCAGCTCAGGTTGCAAGAGAACTTGGAATCCCTGTCGTTGTTATGGGCGATGTTGTGAGAGAAGAGGCGATGAGAAGGGGACTGGAACTCACAGATGAAAATTTGGGAAAGATGGCCTCCGAACTGAGGCAAAGAGATGGGATGGATGCCATCGCAAAGAGGTGCATACCAAAAATAAGGGAGGCATCCAAGGAATGCGGAGTCGTGGTTGTTGATGGAATAAGAGGGATAGCTGAAATTGAGAGGTTTAAAAGGACATTTGGAGACGATTTTATTCTGATTGCCATCGAATGTCCGCTCGAAGTCAGATTTGAAAGGGCTAAGATGAGGAAGAGGAGTGATGATGTCGAGAGCATTGAGAGCTTGATTGAAAGAGACAGGAGAGAGGAATCTTGGGGTTTGAAGGAGGCAATGGAGATGGCGGATTTCACTATCGAGAACACGAGCAACTACGAGGATTTTATTGAAACCGTAAGGGAGATCCTGCTTAAACTCGCCAGAAATGTTGAGATTGAGATTGAAACCGACATTCATCCGACTGAAAGCGATGAGAAGGTGATTAACGCAATTAAGAATCTCTTTCCAGATGCCGAGATTAAAATTGAAGACGGGAAGTTGATCGGAAGGGCAAGAAACCTTGAACGGTTTAGAGAACTGCTAAGAAGGCAGAGAATTCTCGACACAGCGAGGAGTGAAATTTTAAAGGGAAAAAGCGGGAACGAGGTGACGGTTTACCTCAACAAGCAGACCGCAACAGTTTCAAGGATCAACTTCTGTGATGCTGATGCTACCCTCTCACCGCTGAAGGTCACCTTCAGGCTGAACAACATCCCATTTCAGCGCTTTCTTGACTACCTCGCACCTGAGACGAAGGATGGCAGGCCAGTGAAGGAACTCGAAAGGCTATGAACGCCATACACCGCATTCTGATGACCACAGATGGGTCGGTAACTGCGATAATAGAGGCGATAACGCAGAAGGAGGTTTATGTTGAGACGGTGGAGCAGAGAATCGTCAAGGCAGACAAAGATCTGGCTGAGTTGCTGGGTATTGACGAAAGAGACGAGGTTAACTACAGGGTTGTGTATCTGAAAGCTGATGGGGAAGTTTACGCAAAGGCAATCTCCTACACACCACTAAAAAGGCTCGACAACAGCTTTAAAGAGGATCTGATGAAAGCCGACATTCCAATTGGCAGGATAATGAAAAAGCACGGAATTGAGGCAAGGAGGGAGATAAGGTGGAGCAAGGTTATTGAAGCTGATCCTACAATAGCTGAAGAACTTGGGATTCCAGAGGGAGAGAAACTCATAGTCAGAAACTACGACGTGATAAGGAACAGAGAGGTTATGATTAACATTACTGAATACTTCCCGATGAAAAAATTCGAGAAGACGGGTTGACTATCGTGTGTGGTATTCGGGAAGACAGTACTTGCACCCGTCGTAACCATCTTTGATGGCATCCATTAATGAATAGTAACCTACCTTGTTCTTCTCGTATATTTTTTCGACATAAATGCAGTCCGCTCTGTGGACTTCAAGTGAAAGCGGGTCGCGATTCGCAACGAACCTCGGAACAGGTACGATGAATCTGGGAATTTCCTCAAATTCAATGTTAGCCCCGACAACTGCCTCAAAATCGTCGGTTGTGAGCCCCTCTACATCAACTTTGAGCGTCAGAGATGTGCCCGGTATTTTGGTAGATATGATAGATGGTGAGAGGGGGAAAGGAGGTATTCCATCTTTAATCAGCTCTTCAATTCTGTCTATCAACCAGTTTACTGCAACCTCACCTAAATTTTCTATCCAAGAGTCGCCCAGACCTATTGTTAAATGTACTTCTTTTAATTTTGCCATAATCCTGTTCTCATCGTCAAGGTAAACTTCGGCAATCGCTTTGTCAACTACAACATCGAGATCATTGACTGAAATATCTGCAAGTGGAAGAGTGACTTCCTGCTCGTCAATAGTTATATCGTCTTCCCACGGAGTCCACGAGTCTGGAATAAATCCGCTCGTGTCAATTTCCTCTGTGATTTTAATTCTTACCTTTGCAACAGCTTCTGCATCCAGTGAAAGATTGAGGTTACTAACCTCGATTACGTTTCCAGGTTTTAAATCAAAATCTGGCTTGCTTGTAATCCTAAACGCTACGCTATAATCCATCCACGATTCAAGCACATCAAATTCCACCTCACCAAATCCGAGCGTCGCAACCTTTACTGCAATTCCCGGGATACCTCCAATAGCCTCTAAGATACTGTCTATTATTTCAGGCAAATCACATCTGCCAGATGTACTCCCACTTTTGGGATTGGTAGTCCTACTCCACCAAAAGTCGAATATTCTGTGCATGGCATTCTCAGAAATACCGCAACAAAAGTCAAGGCCATTTGTAAAATCCGTCATCTCGGCGATACTACCACCGCTGTAACCAAGGAAGTTTAAGCAAATTGCTCCAACCCGGTCGTTGAGTATCTTTACATTACCGAGACCGATCGTAAGTTCTTCTCCAGGTGGCATGTCTGGGAGTTCAGCAGAATGCAGTATAGGGGCAATCTCTATTCTTCCAACATTTTCGAGCAATTCAGAATCGAGGGTTGCTTTAATGGCTTTGTTGATTATTTTGAGGACGTTTTCGGGAAGGTCATACTTGTCGTTTATCGTCAATTCGTCAAACTGGGCTGCTTCGAAATCAACTGATAGAATTCTTGTTTCTTGGTTATAAGTTAGCGAACATTGTGCTGATGCTGCGACGTCGAATTCGAGTTTCAAACTTCCCAACACTTTTAGAAATGCCTCTATGTCGAAAAGAACCCTAACAACATCTTCCTTCATGAAGTCAACAGTCGGAGGATACTTTAAGTGGAGTTTACAACTCACTTTTGCATACTCTTCGAGTTCTAAAGGAACATTTTCGGGTTCATACTCAGCCTCTAAGGTATGGGGGATTGTCGTTGTGTAAAACGCTGCCGCCATTGCTCGGTTCAAAAATTCCTCGCCTATTTCACCAACAAAATCATATCCAGCAGTTTTCATACACACACACACCTCTAGCAATTTGTTAACATTGCTCCTACATGACATATAATCTTTTCGTTAGAATATTTTATTTTAAATTAAAATTAAAATAGAAAAATTAAAGAATGATCTCAATTCCAAGCTTCTCCGCCAGCTCCTTGTAGCGGTTCCTGATCGTAACCTCCGTCACTCCAGCAACCTCAGCAACCTCTCTCTGCGTTCTGCGTTCACCGAGCAGGATTGAGGCCACATATATCGCAGCAGCTGCAACCCCGGTAGGCCCTCTTCCGCTCGTAAGCTCCCTCTCCTCAGCCTTCTTTATTATCTCAATTGCCTTCTTCTGAACCTCTCCGCTCAGGCCGAGGGCAGCGCAGAATCTCGGCACATAATCTGCCGGGCTGGTGGGCATAAGCTTAAGCCCAAGCTCCCTCGTGATGAACCTGTAAGTCCTTCCAATCTCCTTCCTGTCAACTCTTGAGTATGTTGCAATCTCATCGAGGGTTCTTGGCACTCCTGCCTGCCTGCAGGCAGCGTAGAGTGCTGCAGCAACAACACCCTCAATGCTCCTTCCTCTGATCAGGTTCTTCTCGACAGCCTTCCTATATATCACAGCAGCGGTCTCTCTAACGCTCTTGGGAAGGCCAAGGGCTGAAGCCATTCTGTCAAGCTCGCTGAGAGCGAATGCAAGGTTCCTCTCGGTCGCGTTGCTTATCCTGATTCTCCTCTGCCACTTTCTCAGTCTGAAAAGCTGAGCCCTGTTCCTGACAGATATGGCTTTGCCGTAGTAGTCCTTATTGCTCCAGTCGATGATCGTGGATAAACCTTTGTCGTGGATGGTATAGGTTACGGGTGCGCCAACCCTGCTCCTTTTATCTCTCTGCTCACTGTCAAAGGCTCTCCACTCAGGACCGGCATCGATGTAGCGATCCTCAATTACGAGCCCGCAATCCTGACAGATGAACTCTCCTCTGCGATAATCACGAATGAGGCGCGGGCTACCACATTCTGGACAGACTTCAATATCCTCTTCTCTTTCTATCTCCTTTCTTTCTACTTCCTTTTCTACTTCCTTCTCCCTTACCTTTTCTACCTCCGCCATACTCCTTCACCACAAATAAATCTTCAAATACTATTTTCTCAGGGTTTTTCGGTCTGACGAGTGCATAGGGGGATGAAACCGGGCCGATAATATCGTTAACAGTGCCAACATACTCCATTTTTCTCGTAACAACCTTATCTCCAATTTTAGGGATGTATGCAGGATTCAAAGCAACTACAAGCATCCCGGATTTCGACATGTGTTTTACTTTCCCAAGTTCCCTGAGTTTTTTCATGCAGTATATAAGGTTTTCGCAAGAGTATATATACTTTTCGTTTGGTTCATTTATAAAGTTGGTGGTTGATTGATTGATTCTATTCAGCATCTGGGTATTTTTGAAGTAGCACAATCTTTAGCTATCTGCAAGAAATCCAAAAACCTTAAATCGAAAACAGATAACGAAATCCGATATGAAAGACCCCTCTCAGAAAATGTTCCTCGGATTCGTTCGGATCCACATCCTGTATCATGCATCCAAAGGAGAGATCTACGGTGCTTGGATGATGAAAGAGCTTTCAAGGCACGGTTATTCCATCAGCCCCGGAACAATCTACCCAATACTCCATGAGATGGAGAGAGATGGATTGCTAAAATCGAGAAAAGTTGTGGTTAGAGGCAAAGTTAGGAGGGTGTATCGGATTACAGAGAAAGGGAGAGAGATACTTGAAAATGCCAGAAACAAGATAAGAGAGCTCTTCAATGAGATACTGGAGGAGGATTGAATGAACAGGGCTGCGAAATTCATTCTCCTGATGGGTCTCGTGAGTCTGTTTGGAGACGTTACCTATGAGGGAGCAAGGAGTGTAACTGGTCCATTTCTCGCCACTTTTGGTGTTAGCGCTGTTCTTCTCGGACTCGTTTCGGGGTTTGGGGAGTTTCTGGGCTACGCTTTCCGATTGTTATCTGGCTATCTCGCTGACAGAACCAATCAGTACTGGCTCATGACGTTTATCGGCTACGCCATGATTCTCTCCATTCCCTTTCTAGCCCTCGCTGGAAGCTGGGAGGTTGCAGCGGTTTTGCTGATACTCGAAAGAGTCGGAAAAGCCTTGAGATCACCTGCAAGGGATGCAATGCTATCTTTTGCTGCAAAGGAAATTGGCAGAGGATGGGGATTTGGCATTCACGAGGCCATGGATCAGATTGGCGCTGTTGCTGGCCCCATAATTCTGTCTGCAGCGCTGCTTTCTTATGGTTACAGAGAGGGATTTGCCCTGCTTACCATTCCGGCTATCCTCACACTCCTCGTCCTCTCACTTGCAAAAATTGAATATCCAACCCCCCAGAAGTTTGAGGTCCCTAAAAAAGAATCCAAGACAACAGGAAAATTCTGGCTCTACACGTTCTTTGTCTTTACGAGTATTATGGGATTTGCAAGTTTTCCGATAATAGCATATCATCTCAAGGTTAACTCTGTGGTTTCTGATGCTCTCATCCCTCTGCTTTATGCTGTCGCGATGGGAATAGATGGACTCTTCGCCCTCATCTCCGGGAAGGGCTACGATAGAATTGGATTCAGGATTCTTACACTAATACCAATCTTTATTCCGTTCACCCTCCTCTCCTTTTCCGATTCGTTGATAACTGTACTAGCAGGAGTTGCAATCTGGGGGGCGGTTATGGGGATGCAAGAAACTGTTATGAGAGGTGCTGTAGCAGACTTGACGAATGTTGAAAAGAGGGGTACCGCTTACGGTATTTTCAATGCTGCATACGGGCTGGCTTGGTTGGTTGGAGGGGTTGTTATAGGGTCGCTTTATGATCTTTCCATGAGTTATCTGGCGGCTTTCGTTATTACCGTTGAGATCGTTGCATTTCTTGTCGTTCTGAAACTTCAACGGATCGTCTAATTACAATTTTGTTATGCCAATTGCCAAAATGACTGCAAAGATGTCTGTCTGTTAATGTACTTATGCCATTTTTCAGACTGCGTTTCAATTCTCGATGATGCCTTTTTCAGAGCATCTTCGAACGAGTTAAAAACTTCAGGTTCGGCGCTCACAGCTTTCCTAACACCCTCCTCAACCACCCACACACCCAGAGGAGCGTAGTAAGATGGCTTGATCTCCCTTATAACCAGCACCGAAGCTTGCTTCCTTATCCTTCTGAGATACTCCAGCACCGGTAGGCGAGCAGCGTAGTATCCACCACTTAGAGACGAATAATCTCTCTTTGGCCTTATGTCCTCGCTGTCAGCCCCAATCCAGTCCTGCTTGGGACTCCAGAACGACTTTCTCTGCCAGATCTCTATTAGCTGGAAAAAGTACCTCTCAGGCGAAAGGATAATTTCAAAATGGTTTCCAAAGTGCTCGAAGCTGAAGAGCATTGTTTTGTCTATTGGACCATAATCCGCAATCTCTTTCTTGATCTCCTCACCGAGAATGCTGTGTACCGCTGTAATGCTCCACCTCGTTGGAACGAGCTTCCTGCTCTTTCTTTCTCCAAGCATCCCTGCAGAGAAAATTTTCTGGAGGTAGTAGGTCGAGAATCCGTGGTTATACAAACTCAGCAAAGCTTCCTGAGCTTTCAGATCGTCATAGTACACTTTCTCTACCCTATCCGGGATCTTGGGGTTCTCTGTAATCCTTATACCATCAACCAAAGCCGAGTAGCCCATCGGCTGAACAACATCGTCAAATTCAGCCTTTCTGCTCAGCTTTCTTATCTCAGCCTCGACGTCAACAGGTTTAATAGCAGCAGTAAGCTCCTGTAACTCCACAACCTGTTTGCTCTCACCTCTAACGTCCTCAACCCTCATTCTCGTTGAAGCTCTCAGCATTGATGTTCTCAGCTTTATAACTTCCTCAATGCTTTTCCAGAGCCACGGAGAGTCTGCATAAACTGGATCGGTGTTGATGGCGATTAAGGGTCCGACGTAAACCTTCGGATATCCTATTCTGCCCACGAAAAGCGATGGAGGAGAGGGGTCATGAATTCTATCATCGATCCTGACGCTCCTCAAAAATCTGTATTTTTCGACAAGCGGACACTTACTTCTCCCGCAGAGCAGATTTCCCTTACATTCAGCACATCTCACTTAGTGAAATCTGGTATCGGGAAATATAACATTTAGTCAATTGCTAAAAAATAAAATCACATCCCAAGCATCTTCTCCTCCCATTTCTTGAGGTATGCTGAACTCTGACTGACATCAGCAAAGATGTTTGCTGCCCTTTCCACATCTTCTAATTCAACCCTGCCTGAGTCTCTCATTCTGGCGAACTCGTAGGCAGGGGCGAGAAGCTGCACCGCATACCTAAGACTCGTTTTCTCCCCTATATCCGTCAGCTTTTCAATTGCCTCATCACTCAGCATCATTCCCGACTCTGCGGCCCTAATTTCGATGATCGTCTTAATCTCATCCCTGCTGTAGGGCTCGGTAGTGATTATCAGAAGTCTGTCGAGCAGATCGAGAGGTATACCGTGAGGAGCAGCAATATCTGTCCCCCTGATTCTCGAAAATCCCCTGTTTGAAGCCAGAATGATTATCGGCGCCATTTCAGACTCCATCGCCCTGTTCATGAAGGCGAATAGCTCAATGTCCATCAGGTGGGTCTCATCGATGAACAGCACTCCCGGTACAAGCTCTGCTCTCCCTTCTTCAACGAGCTTCTTGACCTGCTCATCAACAGCCTGCCTCACTTCGTTATCAATCTCCCTGCTTGGTGGGGAAAAGAGGCTGAAAATGCTTGTCCTCCTTGCGTTGGCCTCATCCAGATCATGCAGAGTTACGACGTATTCAAACTCTTTCTCCTTCTCCACCTTCCCCGACGGAACTTCTACAACCTCGTCATCTCCGATATCGTACTTCTTCTTGGCCTTCACACTCCTTCCAAGCTTCCCCATCCTCCCAGTTTCTTTATCTATCATTATAACATCTCCAACTTCGATGCCCTGTGAGATGAACTGCAAAGCTAACCTCCCACCAACGCTGAAGGTTCTCTTCTCATCCTTCGTTGCCAGCGTAAGAGTTGCAGATTCGGGGATTTTCTGCGTTGGGTTGTACGGGTTGGGAACCATGTTGTAATCCAGCCCTACAACCTCTCCCTCAAGCACAGTCCTTGTTTCTCTTATTCTAACACCTATAGCCTTCCTCATCGCCTGAATGAGGGCTTCGGTCTTCTTCATCTCAGCGCTGTAAAACTCGCTGGCAGAGACTTGCACGAAGGGTATATCCCTGCCAAGCTCCTTGCTTATTGCCACAGCTATAGCTGTTTTCCCTGTTCCAGGCGGGCCAGCTATCAGGATACCTCTGCCTGCCATCTTACCCGACTGAATCAGCCTAACTATTACTCCAGCAGCCTCCCTCGCCTTCTTCTGCCCAACAAGTCCATCAGCAACATCCTTAGCTCTCAGATTTTCATCAAGGCCGAGACCACGAATATGTGAGTGGGCGCTTATCCTCTCAAAAGTCTGGCTGATCTCTCTGATTTCGCCCACCATGTTATCACCAAAATTGGTGGAAATGTAGGGCTATATAAATATTTCATTTAGCTCTGCTGTTCCGAATCTTTACCACAATCCATGAACACCGTGAGAGGTGCACTGGGGCTTAAGATGGACACCATTGACGAACGTCCCCTCCGTACCTCTTTTACGCAGAGTCCAAGCACTGGTAAAATATCCTATGCCGGTAGAATAGCTGAAGAGAGAAACACATGCCATAAAACAGCAGATCTTCATAGTTGTTCTCAAGTGAAATTTTTCGACGATCATGTAACTGGCCGCAGAATTACGCTATTCTTGACACTTGAAATCAAGTGGAAAAGTTTAAATACCTAAAGCAAGATTAATCCCACATGGTAGGAACAGGTGATGGACTTTGGGTTTATTGACTCTCTGAAAAAAGCCAAAGATAGGGGCAGGAATCCGATTATTGCAGAGATAAAGCCTTTCTCCCCCTTGCACGGCGATCTTCTGAAAGGTAGAGACATTGAAGACATACTAACAGCATATCAGAATGCTAGAGCGGCAGCAATATCCTACATAACGGCAAAGGAATTTAAAGGAGATATAGCAACTCTAAAGAAGATATGCAGAGATGCTGAACTTCCCGTTCTCAGAAAGGACTTCATAAGAGATGTTGGAGAAATTGAAAGAAGTGCAGAAATCGGTGTTTCGGCAGTTCTGCTAATTGCAAGACATTTGAAAGATGAAACATCAGAATTCGCTGACTGCTGCTTTGAACACGGAATTGAACCGCTTGTGGAGATCCATAAACCTGAGGATTTGGAATATGCTGGCAATGCAAGGGCAATTCTGATCAACAACAGAGATATAGACAGGATGGAAACTGATAGAGGGGACGTTAGCGTTACTGCCAGGTTAGCAAGTAAAATTGAAGGTTTTAAAGTGAGTGGGAGTGGAATAAACAGTATTGCTGACCTTCTTTTTGTTCTTGAATATGTTGACGCCGCTTTAATCGGAACGACCTTTATGATGGCCGAAAATACCGAAGAGTTCGTCAGATCGTTTGTGGAGGCGAAAAAATGATTGAGGTCGCAATATCAAACCTAAATTTTGATATTGCATACGAGATAGCAAAAGAGCTGCCGAATTTTGATGAAGTCCAAATTGCCGCAATACTTGCCGCTATGGAGGCAAAAGGTTACGACGCTGAAGTTATAGCAGGATTTGCAAAAGGTATTAGTGAGAAGTCGGCTGTAGATCTCGGAAAGGTGGCCGACACCTGCGGGACGGGTGGAGATAAGGCGAGTACAATTAACGTAAGTACTGCTGTTGCAATTGCCCTCTCAACCGTACATCCGGTAGCCAAACATGGGAACAGATCAATCAGCTCGAAAAGTGGATCAGCAGACGTTCTTGAAGTTCTTGGTGTAAATATCGAAATGTCTCCAGAGCTTGCTAAAAAAATGATTGACGAGACTGGATTTGCATTCCTCTTCGCCCCACTCTACCACAAACCCTTTGCAAAGGTTGGAGCAATTAGAAAGAAGTTGGGAATCAGAACGATTTTCAACATAGTTGGCCCGCTATCAAATCCCGCTAAGCCCGCATATCAGATAATAGGCGTCTCCGATGAGGACTTGCTGACGGAAATTGCGAGAGCTGTGGATATGATGGAAAGGAGGGCTGTTGTCGTACATGGCAGCGGGCTTGATGAAGTAAGTCCGAGTAAGGAGACTCTACTTGCCATTGTCGATGACGGAGTGGATATAATTAAAGTGACTCCTGAAGACTTTGGGGTTCGGAGAGTAAGCATAGTCGAGTGTAAAAGCAGCGTGGAATCTGCAGAGAGAATAAGATCTGTTTTTGCTGGAAAAGGGTTAAAGGAGGACAGAAACTTCATAGCCGTAAACTTCGCTGCTGCAATGTTCGCCATTGGTTATGAAGACTTGAAAGAGGGTGTTGAAATCTTCGAGAACAAAATTGAAGATGGTGAGATTCTGGCAAAACTGGAGGAAATTGTATGCAGAAGCACGAGTACGTGCCGCCAGTAAAACTGTATGCTGCAGTAAGAGATTCAGCGAGTCCATTCATCCTTGAATCGGCAGAGAAAACTGGGAAGGCAAGATACACCTACATCTCATTTAACCCCCTATACACGATCAGGATAGACAGTAGAACCAAAGTGGACGGAGAGACAGTTTCCAGAATAAGCGATCCTTTTGACGCTCTGAAAGAAATACACGTTAAGGGTTTGCTTGTCGGCTATGTTTCCTACGACGCCGTGGGAAATTACATAGGGAGAAGGGTTTATGAGCCTTCAGTTTTCGGATGCTATGATGGCTACTTCGTTTACGACCACTACCTGAAAAAACTGTTCAGCGTCAATATTGACAATGCTGATAGAATAGTAGAGAGAGCAAAGAGAGTTGAGTTGAGCGATCCAAATGGAGGAGCAGACATCGTTTACTACGAAAGCAAGGAAGAGTTCATGGAAATGGTTGAGAAGGGCAAGGAACAGATTTACGAGGGTGAGGTTTACCAGATTGTGCTTTCGAGAGAATACGTTGTTAAGAGCGACCTAAATCCATTTGAAATGTATCTCAAGCTCAGAAAGCTTAATCCGAGTCCCTACATGTTTTTGCTCGAATTCGAAAAGTCCTTGGTTGGTTCAAGTCCCGAAACAATGGGGAGGGTTGAGGGGAGCTATTTCATAATCAACCCCATTGCTGGAACGGCAAAAAGAGAGGCGGGCAAGGAGGAGGAAGTATCGAAAAGACTTTTGAGTGACGAGAAAGAGAGAGCAGAGCATGTCATGCTTGTAGACCTTGCAAGAAACGATGTTAGGAAGGTGTGCAGAGCAGGAAGTGTTAGAGTTTCAAGATTTATGGAGGTAATAAGCTATCCAAATGTTCTCCACATAGAGAGCGAGGTTGTTGGAGAGCTAAGGGCTGGTATGACCCACTTCGATGCTATGAAAGCTGCTTTTCCTGCAGGAACTGTTACAGGGGCACCAAAGCTGAGAGCCATTGAGTTGATAGAGGAGATGGAGAGAACAAAAAGGGCTGTTTACGCTGGTGCTGTGGGCTACTTTTCCGAAAACACTTCTGATATGGCCATAGCTATAAGGATGATTGAGTGCGAGAAAAAATGCAAGGTGAGAGCCGGGGCGGGGATTGTGGTCGACTCCAATCCGGAAAGAGAGTTTTACGAGACAGAGAATAAAATTTCAGGTGTTTTAAAGGCGGTGGGATTATGATCGTAGTTATAGACAATAAAGACTCATTCGTTTACAACATCGTCGAATATGTATCCTTTTTCGACAGAGTGAAGGTCTTTGACAGGGATAGGGCAAAAGATATAAAGAAACTGAATTTTGATGGCATCGTAATCTCACCTGGGCCGGGAAAGCCTGATAGAAGCTTAGAATTCGTTTTTGATTTGAACGTTCCAGTTCTCGGTATTTGTCTTGGCCATCAGATCATAGGAGAGGTTTTTGGTGGTGAAGTGGGGAAAGTTAGGCCCATCCACGGGAAAACGTCTGTAGTGAGGCACGATTCTGAAGGAATCTTCAAGGGAGTCAGAAACCCCGTTGTAGTTGGTCGCTATCATTCTCTTGCGGTGATAAAACCTCCAAATGGGTTTAAGATTACGGCGGTGAGTGATGACGGAGTTATAATGGGTTTGAGGAGAGATGAAATTTTTGGTGTACAGTTCCACCCGGAGAGTGTGCTTACAGAGGACGGGTTGAGGATGATAAGAAATTTCGTGGAGATCTGCCATGATCGTTAAGATTTGTGGGGTTAAGAACATAGAAGAGCTCGAAATTGTTGAGAAGTATGCAGATGTCGGCGGAGTAGTTGTCAAAAGCAAATCGAGGAGATGTGTAGACTTGAACGCTGCAAGGGAAATAGTATCCTCAGCCTCAATACCGATATTTGCCGTTTCCACTGCAAACACCCTCGATGAATGGATGGAAATTCTGAGCAAAGTCGAATGCAACTTTATTCAGGTACATTCTCCCATAAATCCAGAAGATTTCGAGAAGCTTAAGGAGTGTGTGAAGGTTATGAAAGCTTTTATTGTTGATAGAAGCACTGAAAACATACTTAAGGAGATAGAGGTTTATTCTCCCCACTTCATACTGCTTGATTCCGGACATGGAAGTGGAAAAACGCATAACTGGGATGTGAGCAGAGAAGTTGCTAAAAGATACGGAATTTTTCTTGCTGGTGGATTGAGGTCGAGTAACGTTGCTGAAGCGATAAAAATTGTGAGACCAATTGGAGTGGATGTATCTTCTGGAGTTGAGCAGAATGGTGTTAAATCGGAAAAACTCGTTTTCGAATTTGTAAGGAGGGCAAAAAATGAGATTTGGTGAGTTTGGAGGTAGATACGTTCCTGAAGTGTTGATTCCACCACTTGAGGAGTTGGAGAGGGCTTACAATGATCTGAAAGAGGATGAGAAATTCAGAAGAGAGCTCGATTACTATCTGAGAAACTACGCAGGCAGACCTACCCCTCTCTATTTTGCTGAGAACATGAGTAGGGAGCTTGGGGTTAAGATTTACCTGAAAAGAGAAGACTTGCTGCATGGTGGGGCACATAAGATAAACAACACTCTCGGCCAAGCATTGTTGGCAAAATACATGGGAAAGAGGAGGATTATTGCTGAGACTGGAGCGGGGCAGCATGGGGTTGCTACGGCTATGGCTGCTTCGCTATTTGGCCTTGAGGCAGAGATATACATGGGGGCTGAGGATTACGATAGACAGAAGATGAATGTATTCAGAATGCGTTTGCTTGGAGCCAAGGTTACTGCAGTGGAGAGTGGAAGCAGAACTTTAAAGGATGCCATAAACGAGGCTTTGAGAGACTGGGTTGAGAGTTTCGAATACACCCACTACCTCATCGGGTCTGTTGTCGGTCCCCATCCGTTTCCCACCATCGTCAGAGACTTTCAATCCGTTATAGGTGCTGAGACAAAAAGACAGATACTCGAGATGGAAGAAACACTACCAGATGCAATAGTTGCCTGCGTTGGAGGTGGGAGCAATGCTATGGGAATATTCTATCCATTTCTTAACGACAAGGTGGAGCTTATCGGTGTTGAGGCTGCTGGAAGGGGAATTGAGACAGGAAAGCATTCAGCTTCTCTTCTTGCCGGCAGTAAGGGAGTTCTGCACGGAATGCTGTCTTACTTCCTGCAGGATGAGGATGGGATGATGCTCGACACCCACAGCATTGCTGCAGGTCTCGATTATCCCGGAGTTGGGCCGGAACATGCTTTTCTGAAAGATTCGGGGAAATGCAGATACGTTGCGGTGAACGACGAGGAGGCTCTAAAGGCCTTTGCTTTGCTATCGAAAAAGGAAGGAATCATTCCCGCCCTTGAATCGGCTCATGCTGTAGCGTATGCGGTCAGGATGGCAGAGGAGATGGATAAAGACAGCATAATCATCGTAAACCTTTCCGGCAGGGGAGATAAGGATATGGGCATAGTTATGGAGATGATGGCATGATAGACAAATCTCTTGTAGTCTTCTTCACAGCATCCTACCCAAGTCCCGAAAAAACAGTTGAGTTCATGCTTACTGCCTCTGAAGCTGGTGCTGATGTTATCGAGCTGGGAATTCCCTTCAGCGACCCAGTTGCTGACGGGAAGACGATTCAGGAATCCTACGTGAGAACCCTGAAAAACTTCAGAGTCAAGCAGGTTTTTGATATCATGAAAGCTTTCAGGGAAGAATCAGATAAGCCGGTGGTAATCATGAGCTACTTCAATCCCATCTACAGGATGGGTGTCAGGGATTTTGTTGAGAGAGCTTATTCGAGCGGAGTTGATGCTATGCTCGTCGTTGACTTGCCCTACGATGAGGCAGAAGAATACGCGGATATTTGCAGCAGTATTGGGATGGATACCGTTTTTTTGGCTGCACCCAACACAAGCGAGGAGAGGTTAAGGGCAATTGATGAGCTATCGACCTTCATATATCTTGTCTCAACCTACGGCGTTACGGGGGAGAGGAAAGAGATTTCCCCATTAGCATTTGAAGCTCTGAAAAGGGCCAAGAACATCTGCAAGAAACCTGTAGCCGTTGGATTCGGTGTTTCGAAGGCGGATCATGTGAGGCAGTTAATCGATGCAGGGGCAGATGGGGTTGTCGTGGGAAGTGCATTCATCCGTATCATTAACGAGAAGGGTGGAAGCGCGGTTGAGGATATTAGGAAGCTAACCTTAAACCTGAAGTCCGGAATATTAGGATCGTATTAACTTGCTAAGTTACTAGACCATGTGAATCACGTAAGCAAATGCCGTATTATCTCCCCAAGCTTTAAAACTGATTTATCTCTCCTGTACTTCTCAGGCTTCTTCTACCCCGTAGAAACCAAATAATAGGGATCCTTTTATCCTCCACCAAGCATTTAGCTATCTTAGCTCTCCCAGCTTCTGGGATGCCTACAACTTTGTAAGGACAAATTCAACAGTTCTCCTGCAGAGCTTATCGTCCTTAAAGTTCCTCTATTCTATTTCTTACCAAAGGTGTTTTTTCTTTATCCTACCAATGTAAACTGCCTTGTTTTCCTTAGATCTCCTGAGAACTTCTTTCGTTATCACGAATCCGTCACCAAACGTAGATATCAGTGTTCTTCTTTTCTGAGGGTTTTGTAGTAGTGTAAGCGGTGTAAACTTTTGTTCGTGAATAAACAGCAGTCTATCCGAAGGTCAGGATACCACATTTGAGTTTAATAGCAAGGCATGAAGAGTTTAAGTTTATCGCAATTTTTTAGTTTTGATCCAAGAAAAAATAATTATGAAAGTCAAAGCATTCGTTAGTCTCTACCACGAACACGGTGTCTTTGCAAAAGAATGGGTTTTTGAGAGATTATCTGGTTCTGATTTTATCGTGGTGGGACTTCCTGTTACTAACAAGTATACAGTAGAAAGGATTTCCGATTTTTCAGAACTAAGTTCGGAAGAAGAATCAAAAATGCTCATTAGCTTGTTTGATGTTCTGGCATCTCAACACTACTACTTCCTTTCTGAATTCGAGTTTACAGAAAACATTGAATGGAGACCTAAACAGTATGATTTTCTTTCAAAACTCAACCCATACTTTGACATAAACAAGAGAAGAAAAGAGTACAAAGCATTTAAAGAGCTATACAACTTGGTGGAGACTCTGTTTTTAAATTTCACAATGCCCCTAAGAACAAATGGTTAGAACCTTGTGACATTTTTACAAAAGGAGATAAAGAATTCGTAGAATTAGTGGAGAGCGTATCGAGTTTATTCGAAGATAACATCGCTATATGGCATGATAAGGCGGATGTGATCATAGGTTGTGGAACTTTCATATCTTTGGCAGATTTTCCACTGGATTTGGCATTCCAGTATTCTGGCATTGATGTTGGACAATATAGCTATACATCTACTCAGAAAACTATTACTGTAAACCTGTTCATCCTTTACTAGCTTATTACAAGTTTTTTCCAGTACAAAAATGGGACTGTGGTGCCAAGCTATGTTACTGTTGAAATAAACGATATACCGGCTGTTCAGTTTTTAAATGTAAAGGATATGAAAATTCGCACCTACAATCCCTCTGAAATCGTATCAAATGTTTTCATATCCGCAAAAGGTGCTGAGTTCATTAAGGAGTACTTAAGGGAAACTGTTTTCTCACACAATCCAATAGTGTTGCCAGGTGATTTTCTAACACCATTTACATCTCCATCTATCGTGCTTGAAGTTAATACCGAAGAAACTGAAGAAGGCCGTCCATTTGTTGATTCGACACCGTATGGTCAATTGATCTACGACCAGTTTGGTCTTCCAAGGATTGTCGATAAAACTCAATTTCATGTCGGGTTATTTGACAACCCACTCTACAATAAAAACAGACCTCTGGTTCTTGACACCAATGTCTTAGATATAGGGGCTTTCCCTTATAACAGCGATAGTCCGTTTTTCAAGGCTTTCATGTCGGGTAGAGAAATTGTAATCCCCTCAATAGTCATATACGAGCTGAAGAGGAAATTACAGATCGGTAGGGAGAAGGAGAAGGTTATCAAAGCTTTAATTAGATTGCAAGATTACAAGTCTTCTAATTCTATTAGGTTAACGATTTCTGGTGAGTTGTCAGAAGAAACTGCAACCAATGAACTACTCATACAGCTCGCAATTAAAGAAAATAAAAGTAACAAAGATGCTAAAAGAGATATTAGGGACTCGATGATACTTTTAGAGGCTATACGCAGAGAAGCTGTTTTGTTTACAAATGATAAGGAACTGAGAATCTTAGCAGCTCTTCTTGGAGTTCCAACGATCTCGTACAATTCATTACTTGATGACGTTTGGTCCATCGTTAGTAAAGTTTGCAGAGAAAGGCGTGAAAAGGTATATAAAAAAGAGATCATAAAGCTCGTTAAAGATTATGCTCTCAGAGTTAGAGGTGAGAAGTACAGAGATGAAGATATCACTTTAGTTTTGGGATATTTAAGGCAACAGAGAAGGAAATTAATGAGTATTTGAAATAAATATTTTAAAATTTATTCAAAACCAGAACGCCATTCCTCCTTCAAGAAGTTTCACATTCTCGAATCCCGCACCCTTAAGTATTCTTGCGGCTTCAAAGCTTCTGAGGCCAAGCTGGCAGACCACGATAATCTCTTTGTCTCTTGGCAGTTCATCAAGTCTCTCTCTGAGTTCAAGGATGGGAATGTGAATGACTTTGTCCGACTCTATCCTCTTGCTCCTAAACTCCTCCTCGCTCCTCACATCGAGAATGACGATGTTTTCATCCGATATCCTCTCCTTCAGCTCGAACGCTGTGACGCCCTCGAACAGTCCATCCCTCTTGTTCATCGCCACGTTTGCTGCTGTAATCACTGGATCGAGGGCTGGAGAATATGGAGGAGCATAAGCTAAGTCGAGATTTGATAGCTGGTCAATGGTCATTCCAGCCTGAATCGCTGTAGAGAGAACGTCGATTCTCTTCGCCACCTCACCCATTCCTGCTGCCTGTGCCCCTATCACTCTCCATGTTCCCCTCTCAACAATGATTTTCATTCTGATGTATCTCGCTCCGGGATAGTAGTGTGCTCTATCCGGGCCGGGGGCTATAACGCTCATGTAATCAATTCCGGCATTTTCAGCTTGCTGCTCATTAACACCTGCAGATGCCACTGTGAACTCGAATATTTTGAACACAGCGGTTCCATAAACGCCGGGGAACTTTAACCTACCTCCTGTGATGTTCTCCCCGATAACTCTCCCCTGTTTGTTCGCAACATCTCCAAACGGAGCGATAATCTTCTTTTTGGTTACCAAACATGTTGTTTCAACACAGTCTCCCCCCGCATAGATGTTTTCGTCGCTTGTCTGCATGAACTCATTGACCCATATTGCTCCCGTCTCTCCGATTTTCAGTCCCGCCTTCTCCGCAAGCTCTGTGTTTGGCTTGATACCCGTTGCAACAATAACAATGTCTGCTGGGAACTCCTTACCGTTGGCAACAACTGCAGACACCTTTTCGTTTTCCGTGAGGATCTTCTCAACCCTCGTGTTGGTGAGTACCTTTACACCCTTCTCATTCAGATGATTCTCGACAAGAACGGCAATATCCCTGTCTAACATTGCCGGAGCAACTCTGTCCATCATCTCAATTACCGTAACATCCATATCCAGATTCTTCAAAGCCTCTGCCGATTCGAGTCCGATAAAACCTGCTCCGATCACAACAGCCCTCTCTGCTCCCTCTTCCCACATTTCGATTATCTTCTCGGCATCTTCTGCGTCAGTTAGAGTGACAACACCTTCCGCATCTATCCCCTCGATTGGTGGTCTTACAGGTCTTGAACCCGTAGCTACCACCAGATAATCATAGTTCAGCTCATCTTCACTTCCGTCTCTAACAATCTTCACAGCCTTTCTATCTCTGTCAATCTCAACAGCCTTTGTGAGGGTGAGGACGTCGATGTTCTTCAGCCTCTTGAAATAACTTTCATCTCTCACAGCACCGTATGTAGTCTCCCTCAAATTGTCGACTTCATGAACAAGCCCACCAACATAGTAAGGAAGACCACATCTGCCCAGAGAAACGTATTTTCCCGCTTCAACAACTGTTATGTTTGCCTCAGCATCTTTTCTTCTAATCCTCGAAGCTGCCTTGAGCCCAGCAGCACCGCCACCGATAATAACAACGTCCATCAAATCACCCAGAAGCAACCTTTCTGCGTTGAATAAATCACTTGCTATTTTTACCTAGCTGAATTTTTAATATAAAAGAATGAAGTTCCTCGACCTTCGAAATCTCCTTATTCACGTTTGAAAATATTTTTCGCTTTATTCTAGTATCGGGAGTTTTACCATAGCTCTGCAGAGCCCTGACAAGCCCCCGCTCTATCTCCATCCCCCTGCTGTCGTAATCGGTCATAATTATGGAATTCCTGTCCTTCACGATATCAGCAGTGGATGCAAATCCGGAGAAGATGACTATTTTTCCATTAACTCCAAGATTCCTTAGAGATTCAACATCTCTGATTCCCTCAACGATAATCACCCATCCCTCTCTTGCCCTTTCCTTCAGTTCCTCTATCGCATCGAAAAGAGGCTTGTACTCATTCATATCTTATTCCGGGCTCTATCTGAACAATAACATCTGCAATAATACCCCTCTTCATCCCACCCCTGACAACGGTAAAGGAATTGAAGTATATCGGCCTAACATTGCCAACTTCCTCATCACTCGCTCCAAACTTTCTTGCAATCTCCACAATTTTATCAGTAACAACTTCCAGAATCTGCTCATCATCGGGAAGGCTGCCAACTCTGAAAGGACAGTCTTCAACACTACCGTTGTAAGCTGCAAATCCCTTCTCTGTGTCTATGCGAGCGTAGAGAGTTAGACTTATCTTGGAAACCGCTACACCAACGGCATTAGCAGATTCGTAATGCTCAGGGATGACGTGTTCAACACCGACTCTCTTGGCGATCTCCGGAATGAAGTAGGGGGCAAGATAACCTGTCCCCACGATCTTGCTGCACTCTATGTTCTCCACCATGCTGGCAACAACAGAAATGTACTGCTCTATTACAGACTCTGCGTCACATTTCACAGTTCTGGAAGCTCTGTAATCTCCTATTTCGTAACCCGCACAATTTAAAGCGTCTGTAAGTGTGAAGTCCTGGCCACTAAAGGCAAGTGACTTACCACTTTGAGGTCTAAGTTTACCATCCACAACGAGCGAGTCTCCGCCGAAGGGGATGCTGAAGGAGTCTACACACCTTATAAGCGTCCTTCTCCCTGCTATGTCTATTCCTTCGACAATTCTCGGCATGCCGTTAACAAGCTCGACGAAGTCGGTTGAGGTACCGCCTATGTCAATAACGAGGGCATCCTTTTCTCCCGTCAGATATCTCGCTCCGAGAGCAACTGCTGCTGGGGAGGAGTTGTAGAGTTCGGAGGGATTTTCAAGAACAATCTGGTAGGGCACTATTCCCCCATCACCCTTGAAATAGTAGAAATCACCAGCATACCCCTTTATAAGCTCCGTGAGGTCGTGAACAGTCTCCTTTATTTTTGCATTCACAATGGCTGTATGAATTCTTGCAGGAAAGTTCATTCCGCCAGCAAAATGGCTTAGAGCAACTTTCTTACCATCCACAAACCTTTTTACGATTTCAAATATCCTGTCTTCAATGTAACTGTTTCTCACCGAAAATTTTGATGAAATGGCAACATTATCAAATTTGTTTTCCTTAACAACCCTCTCAACCTCTTCCTCGTCTATCTCCTCAGCCACATCACCTCTGTGATTTATGTATCCCTTCAAAATGATCCCATACTCAGAATAATTCAAACCCGGACCGGGAATAACAAGGCTGAGGGTATGATATTCGTTGAACTTCGATATAATCAGATTTAAGGGCCATGATGTGCTGACAACGACCTTCTCATTCTTCAAGTCGGCCATTTCGGATACTTTCCTGAGTACGCCTCCAATACCTACATCGTTGGAAAGCTTGATGGTTTTAATTTCATCGGAAACAATTGCAGCATCTGTGTTCGTCCCACCGACATCAATTCCAATTATCATTACCCCCAGAAAATCAGGTCATATAAAAAAGTTTATCGCTTTATTCATAACTCTCCTTGATAAAAAGCGATATAATTGTGGCAATCAGTGCGGCGACAAAGCAGAACTTAAAGGATAGTGCGTAGGCTTCAACAGGGTA
The DNA here is from genome assembly GCA_029259335.1 of Archaeoglobi archaeon. Lineage (GTDB taxonomy): Archaea > Halobacteriota > Archaeoglobi > Archaeoglobales > Archaeoglobaceae > Archaeoglobus. Next base: position 19,744 of record JAPDIY010000090.1, on the reverse strand, counting down.
TGTACCGTTTTCTGACCCAACAAGATCCATGAGGTAGCCCATAATCACCTGAAACAGCGCACCTCCGAAAAACGGAAAAACGTTCACAATACTCGTGGCCATGCCCGTAATCCTTAGAGGAAAGATTTCTTTTATGTATGCGTAGGCCACTGGCCCTGAACCTCCAAAGAACCCTATCAGAAAGGATACCAGATAAAGATCTCCCATATTCATGCTTCCGGTGTGAAACGCGAGCAGATAGGTGGATGCTGTAAAACCGATACCGCCGAGGACGAGAAACCACTTTCTCGTTCTGAATATCCTGTCAGACAGATAGCCAATTGTTGGTGCTCCTACAATTGTCCCTATGCCGACCATCATCAGTACTCCTCCAGCAACATCTCTTGAAAGTCCGTAAACATCCATCAAATACGGCCCACCCCACAACCCCTGATATCCCATCGTCACACCGTATCTGAGAAAGGCTGAGACCGCTACTATCCATAGATACTTGTTTGTAATTACTGTTTTGAAACTCTCGAAAAAACTGGCGTTTTGCATTGCAGCGACATCTTCTATAGGTTTCAGCCCGACCACTTGTGGTGAGTCTCTGACCACTATCCAGCAGGTAATGGCGAGAAAAAGTGTGATAAAGCCAATCAAAAGAAACGCGGTTCTCCATCCAAAAATGATTGCCATCATGGCGAGAGGATACGCTGAAAGTAAAGCGCCCATGTTTCCAACCGCAAAGAGTATTCCCGTAAGAGTTGCAAACTCGTACCTTCTGAACCACTGGGAAAGAGCTTTGATTGTGGGTATGTAAACGCCTGAGACTCCGACGCCTATCAGAAAACGGGCGAATACGGCCATCGGAAATGAGTTTGATGTTGCAAAGAGTAGGGTGCCAGTAAATGCTATCAGAGTGAACAACGTAGTCGTCTTTCTTGGTCCTTTTGTGTCTGACAGAATGCCTACGGGTATCTGGAGAAGAGCATAAGGGTAGAAGTATGCTGAGGACATGAGACCGATAGCAAGAGCTGAAACAGCGAACTCTTCCATTATTTCGTCAGCCAGAACTGCTGTGGATGTTCTATGGAAATAAACGAAAAAGTATATTGCGGATAATACAGAGAAAATTGCCCAGCGATATCGGTATGTGCGCATCAGTTATTTATGTCTAGGCAAAATATATGAATTTTTGGAAAATGTCAAACTTTAAATCCTTTCAATCCTAGATGCTATAATGGAAGGCTGGTTGATTGATGCAGACTACATAACTGAAGACGGAAAGGCTATCGTCCGGCTTTGGTGTAAGGATGATGAAGGTGTTTTTGTAGCTTACGACAGCAAATTCAGACCCTATTTTTACGTTATCGGTGTTGACGAAGGAATAATTGAAAATGCTGCAGTTAGGACGAAGAAAGAGGTGATAAAACCTGCATCTTACGAAAAGATAAAGATTAGATCACTTGGTAGGGATTTTGAAGGATACATTATCTACGCTTCCCACCCGCAGCATGTCCCCAAGCTCAGAGAATACTTCTCCCAGTTCGGAGATGTTAGAGAGGCCGACATCCCATTCGCCTACCGATATCTGATAGATAAAGATCTCGCCTGCATGGATGGTATAGAGATTGAGGGGAAAGAGTTGAAGGGAAAAATTAGGAGCTATGAAGTTGAGGAGGTCAGAAGGAAGAGCAGGATGGAGTTTCCTGACCTGAAAATTCTTGTTTTTGATTGTGAAATGCTCTCTTCATTCGGAATGCCCGATCCGGAGAAGGATCCAATTATAGTTATCTCGGTGAAAACGGATGATGATGGGGAGAGAATACTCACCGGCAAGGAGAGAGAAATACTTTCCAATTTTGTAAAGTTGATCAAGGATTATGATCCGGATATAATCGTCGGTTACAATCAGGACGGGTTTGATTGGCCTTACATAAGAAAGAGAGGCGAAAAATTGAAGGTTAGCCTTGATATCGGTCGGGATGGTTCCAACCTGACTTTCAGAGGTGGTAGGCCGAAGATTACTGGCAGGCTGAACGTTGACCTTTACGATATAGCCGTGAGAATTTCAGATATAAAGATCAAGAAGCTCGAAAACGTTGCAGAATATCTCGGAACGAAGATTGAAATAGCAGACATAGAGGCGAAGGACATCTACAGGTATTGGACGAGCGGTGAAAGGGAAAAGGTGCTCACCTACGCCCGACAGGATGTGATAAATACGTACCTGATAGCAAAAGAACTTCTCCCAATGCACTATGAGCTTTCGAAGATGATCAGACTGCCGGTCGATGATGTTACAAGGATGGGGAGGGGTAAACAAGTTGACTGGCTCCTTCTGAGCGAGGCGAGAAAAATTGGGGAAGTAGCTCCAAACCCGCCGGAGCACGCTGAAAGTTATGAGGGGGCTTTTGTTCTTGAACCTGAGAGGGGTTTGCATGAGAATGTCGTTTGCCTCGACTTTGCGAGCATGTACCCCTCGATCATGATCGCCTTCAACATCAGCCCTGATACCTACGGATGCAAAGGGGACTGCTATACCGCTCCTGAAGTTGGCCACAGCTTCAGAAAAAGCCCCGACGGATTTTTCAAGAGGATTCTGAGAGTGCTCATTGACAGAAGGAGAGAGATCAAGGCAGAGATGAAAAAACTCGAATTTAGCAGTCCCGAATACAGATTGCTTGATATAAAGCAGCAGACTTTGAAAGTCTTAACGAACTCCTTTTACGGCTACATGGGATGGAATCTGGCGAGATGGTACTGCCATCCGTGTGCAGAAGCCACAACAGCTTGGGGAAGGCATTTCATAAAGAAATCGGCTGAAATTGCCGAAAGCATGGGTTTCAAAGTTCTGTATGGAGACACTGACAGCATTTTTGTCACAAAGCCCGTAAGCCTCGAAGAACTGAAGTCAGAGATCGAGAAACTGCTGAACAGACTTTCAAAAGAGCTGCCGATTCAGATTGAGGTAGATGAGTACTACAGTTCAATATTCTTCGTTGAAAAGAAGAGATACGCTGGACTCGGTGCTGATGGCAGGCTTGTTGTTAAAGGTCTTGAGGTGAGGAGGGGAGATTGGTGCGAGCTTGCCAAAAAGGTGCAAAAGAGGGTCATAGAGGTGATACTGAAGGAAAAGGATCCAGAAAAGGCCGTGTCCTATGTCAGGGAGGTTATCTCTGACATAAAATCCGGAAATGTTTCTCTTGAGGATGTAGTGATATACAAGGGTCTGACCAAGAAACCGTCGAAATATGAGTCCATGCAGGCTCATGTTAAGGCTGCGCTGAAGGCGAAGGAGGTGGGGATAATATACCCAGTCTCGTCGAAGATCGGGTATGTTATCGTGAAGGGAGCAGGAAATATCGGGGACAGAGCGTATCCGATAGATCTCATTGAGGAATTTGATGGGGAAAATCTGAAGATAAAAACGAAAAGCGGTATTATAACGAAAAAGCTGGACAAGGACTACTACATTGACAACCAGATAATACCTTCAGTCCTGAGAATTCTCGAAAGATTCGGATACAACGAAGCTAATTTGAAAGGCACCTCGCAGCTAAGCTTGGATTCATTCTTTTAGTTTTTTCGTCACTTCAACAAAACTTGCTGAAAGAGATGAGTAATGCTGGTTCACAACTTTTATATATACGTGTGAATTACAATTTCTCATGTATTTAAAAATGGTGAGAGAAGCAAATCCTTGGTGGAGTTACGATAAGTGGGAAGACAGGGACAAGAATTTAGCGGACTATAACGCTCTAAGGATCAGATGGATTCCGAAGTGGATCAACGACGTATCTCTAAAACCATTCAGCCTGAACTTCGTCTTAGGCTTAAGACAGGTCGGAAAAACGACAGGTCTGAAACTCTTGATAAAAAAGCTCGTGGAGAGCGTTGAACCAGAAAACGTCGTTTACATCGACTGCGAGGTTTTCCCGGATTTTGCAGCTCTCAGAGAAGCTATAGTCGAGTACTTGGAGGCTGTAAAGTTCGAAGAGACGAAATTTTTGTTCCTCGACGAGGTGACGAGCCTTGAAGAGTGGTGGAAAGCCGTAAAATACCTGATTGACATGGGAAGGCTGGAAAACTGTGTTCTGACTGTTACCGGCTCCAGCTCGTTGAAAGTAAGAAGGGATGTGGAAATGTTTCCGGGCAGAACAGGTTATGGAAGTGTTGTGGAGGTCATGCCGCTGAATTTTCAGGAATTCGTCCGAATCCACGGCGTGAGAAATTACAAGCTCGAGTACGACAGGGTGCTGGAACTCTTCAAAAGATACCTGAAGGTTGGAGGGTTTCCGCTGACGATAAACGGCTACTCTTCGAACCACGTACTCAACGCGCTCGTGGGTGAGTTCATCCGCCACGGAAAGAGTTTGGAAATAGCCAAGGAAACGTTCTCTTCTCTGATTTCGAAAATCCCGTCGGCGTTGAGCTTTAGAGCTGTAGCTCAGGACACGTCTGGCTACTCCTACAAAACCGTTCAGGAGTATCTCGAGTTCTTCCGGGACCTCTTCATTCTCGACTTCGCATATCTTAAGCAGGGGGAGAGGATTATGTACAGGCGTGAGAGGAAGGTCTTTTTCAGAGATCCGCTCCTGCTTGAGGTGTTCTCAGCCTGGAGCAACACCTCTTATCTACACTCAGCCCTGATCGAGGGAATAGTTCAGGAGCACCTCTACAGGAGGTACGGCAGGGTTTTCTACTACAGAAACTCCTACGAAATAGACTGCGTCGTCGACGAGCTGAAGGTGGAGGTGAAGGCCGGAAAACCTCACAGAAGGTATCCAAGAGGTGTGACGGTTCTGGATGAAGAGGACATTCCACGCTTCCTTATCGAACTCTTTGCGTGAATACATCTTGCGAGATTTATCTATCTACACGACTAGCTTGAATTAAAATCCCAACAGCTTCTTACATTCAGCGCAGAACTCCACAGGCTTCATATCTACTTCTCTTACGGAATTTGAGAACCTCATAACGCAATGGTTTCTGCAGTGCTTCAATCCGAGAACGTGTCCTATCTCATGAACAGCCTCCTTGATCAACCTCTCTTCAGTAACTCTGCTATTTATGCTCCTGAGCCTGTAAATGGACACTATCGCTCTGCACCCGTTCAGTTCAGCCTCTCCAAACACGAAGTTCATTTTGTCAGCATAAATATCTCTGTCAATAATACCCAGAGTGACCCTCACCGGTTTGAGCTTTCTCAGAAGGCACGTTGAGTTAAACTGATTTCTCAAGGGGTTGAAGCAGGAGATGTCAGGGGGTATTGGTGCAAGTATGCTGATGCGGGCATTGAAGCTCTCCGATAAACCTTCCTCAAGTGCAAAAATCAAATCCTCCTCCAAATCCCCAATCATTTGAATGAAAATCCTCATAGTATCTCCCAAACTCTTTCTGCTACAACCTTCGCCACATCAACTCCAAATGTGGAGAGGATGTACCAGCCCCCGTAAATCGTACCGATCATACTTCCCACGTTTGTTAAAGCTGCAACGAGCAGGACTCTGAAAAATCTATTGTTCATCATATCTCCGAAGCTCTCGGCTTCCATGAGCCTTGAAAAGTCATCTATTGTCGGTTTTCTTATCCAGGCCTCAACTAATCCCGAAACCCATCCTGCTGCGATCAGAGGGTTGAGAGAGGTGAGCCAAGCAAAAAGGAAAGCTGCTGCGATTGAGAGCGGATGACCTCTTGCAATCGCCGCTCCAATTGCCGAGAGCACGCCATTGATGAGGAACCAGAATACAAAGGCCTGAATGAGTATCTCCATGTTCAGTGAGAGGGTTATGAGGACAAATGTGGCAATAATCAGGGCAGTGAATGCAGCAGTAAAGTACTTCAGCAAGCTCTTACCCTTCTTAACCTCCTCAAGCTCTCTGATGTCAACCGGATCATCTTTAAGCCTCTCCAGAGCTTTCTCTATACCCTTTCTGTGTCCCGCACCAACAACCGCCACGATCTTATCATACTTTGCAAAAGCGTTCAGCAGGTTTGCGGCCATGTACATATCTCTCTCGTCAATCAGAACCTTTGCAGCATTCGGAGAAATCTTCCTGAATTCTCTGACGAGCAGATCAAGAACATCCTCTTCAAGCATCTCATCAACATCAATATCCTCACCGGAAAACATGCTCTTAATAAGGTGCCATATCAGCTTCAATTTTTCAAAAAAGCTCAAGCTCTGCCAAAATCTGCTGAAAGTAATGCCAATATCCCTGTCAATCAGCAGGACGTCCGCTCCAATGCTTCTGGCTTTTTCTATGGCAGCCAGCATCTCAGAGCCGGGCTTCACCCCGTACTCCTCTCCAACTTTCCGCTGAAAGTATGAAAGAATGAGCTGGAAAATCAGCAGGAAAACGTTACCCTTCTTTATCACATCCGTAACAGGGATATCCTCCTTTATTCCGTGCACAAGTGCCTTGTACCTTCTTGGACATAGTTCGACAGCCACAGCATCAGGTTTTTCAGCTTCAATGATTTCGTTAACGTCTTCAATACTCCTCTTCGACACATGTGCCGTTCCGATGATTATGAGCTTCTTCTCCAACCCATCACCTCCAGAGCCTCAAGTATCTCTTTAACCCTCATCAGGTCGCTTCTCGAAATGATTCCTACTACTTTGCCATTTTCCACGACTGGTAGCCTGCCGATTCCCTTCTCGCTCATTATTTTGAAGGCCTCAAAAGCCGATTTTTGCGGTTCGATGGTGGCAAGTTCCGCAGACATGACGTTCTCAACAGTATCATCAGGATTGGCTCCAATGATATCCTTCAGCGTAACGATTCCTACAAGTCTATCTCCATCCACCACCGGGTATCCAAGGTGCTTGTACTTTAAAAGCAACTCCATAACCTCCGAAACCTTCGTGTCGGGAGTTAAAAAAAGCACATCTCTGCTCATCACATCCTCAACCTTAACCCCCCCAAGAACGTTCTCAAGTAAAACCAGCCTCTCCTCCTCACTCGCCCCGATGTAGATGAAGAGGGCTATCAGAATGAGCCATGGGTTGTAGAAGATACCGAATATCGCCATAAAAATTGCCAGACCCCTCCCGACTTCTGCAGCAAGCCTTGTGGCCTTAGCATAACCCATTCTTTCAGCGAGAAAGCTCCTCAAGATTCTTCCACCGTCCATGGGGAAGGCGGGGATCAGGTTGAAAAGTGCGAGAATAAAATTAAAGTAAGCAAACAGTGTGAAGAATGCAGATAAAGCACCATGAGGGACAAAGGAGAGAAGGAAGGACAGTGCAGCGATACCGATGCTTGCAGCAGGTCCCGCAATTGCCACAGTAAACTCCTCTTTTGGTTTTCTCGGCAGACTTTCCATCATTGCAACTCCGCCGAATATGAAGAGCATTATTTTCTTGACTTTAACTCCGTATCTGCGGGCAAAAATGGAGTGAGAGAGTTCGTGGAGAAGTATGGAAGCAAACAGCGCAATGGCAGAAGCTGCTGACAAAATTATTCTTTCGAGAAACGGGAAGTTTGCGAAGCCGAAGGGGGAGGGTGTGACAGTGAATGCATAAATCAGCAGTAGAAGGAGGATCAGCAGGCTGATGTGCACTTCTACATCTATTCCCAAAACCCTGAAAATTCTAAGAGATGCTCGCATATTTTTATGTTATGGAAGTGCTTATAATTAAATCTAATCCAGTATTGGGTGTTCTGGAAGTAGATATCATTTACTGCGAATTTGCTTCGAATTTAGATTCAAATAATCGGAAAAGTTATATTTTTATCTGAACAAATTCAACAAACCGCTAAGGTGATGGAAATGATGAATGGTAGAGAGTATATCGAGAGTTTGAGAAAATACAAACCGAGAATCTACTTCATGGGAAAGAAAGTCGAGAGTGTAGCGGATGATCCGATTCTTGCTCCGCACGTGAATGCTGCAGCCATGACATATGAACTCGCCCACGATCCAAGGTATGAAGACATCATGACTGCAACATCACATCTCACTGGTGAGAAAATCAACCGCTTCACCCACATCCATCAGAGCACGGATGATCTAGTTAAGAAAGTAAGGATGATGCGACTGCTTGGGAGAAAAACCGGAAGCTGTTTTCAGCGCTGTGTTGGGCTTGACGCGATAAATGCGCTTTATATCACAACGTACGACATCGACCAGAAGTACGGGACAGACTATCATGACAGGATTAGGAAGTATGTTGAATACGTTCAGAAGAATGATCTGATGGTGGCTGGGGCTATGACTGACGTTAAGGGAGACCGTGGCAAAAGACCTCACCAGCAGGCGGATCCTGACCTTTACGTCAGGATCGTTGAGAGAGACGATGACGGTATAGTTGTGAGGGGGGCTAAAGCCCACATAACTGGCGCTGTCAACTCCCACGAGATCATTGCACTGCCAACAAGAGCGATGGGTAAGGAGGATAAGGACTACGCTGTCTCATTTGCCGTTCCGGTTGATGCCGAAGGGGTTGTTATGATATTCGGCAGGCAGACAAACGACTTGAGGAGGCTTGATGGGGATATCGACTGTGGAAATGCGAAGTATGCAACTGTCGGGGGAGAGGCTCTGGTTATATTCGATAACGTCTTTGTGCCCTGGGAGAGGGTTTTCATGTGCGGCGAGTACGATTTTGCTTCCGAGCTTGTTGAGACCTTTGCCACTTTCCACAGACAGAACTACGGCGGTTGCAAGGTTGGCGTTGCCGATGTTCTGATCGGAGCGTCTGCATGCATTGCTGAGTATAACGGGGTTGAGAGAGCATCCCACATCGTGGACAAGCTAACTGAAATGATTCACCTTGCCGAAACATGCTGGTGCTGCTCCCTCGCATGCTCTTACGAGGGTTTCAGAACCCCATCAGGGGCATACATGCCCAATTTACTGCTTGCAAACGTTACAAAGCTGAACATCACTCGCCTGCCTTACGAGTGGTCGAGACTGGCTCAGGATTTAGCCGGTGGGTTTGTTATAACCACGCCATCGGAGAAAGACTACAGAAATCCTGAAACGAGGGATCTGATTGAAAAGTACATGAAGGGGAAGGCTGAGATTCCGACAGAGCACAGGTTGAGGATGTTCAGACTGATTGAGAATCTATCCATTGGTGCTGAACTGCCTGAATCTATGCATGGCGCTGGCTCTCCAGCAGCGCAGAAGATCATGATATGGAGAAGGAGTAACATCAACATGAAGAAGGAAGAAGCAGAGAGGATTGCGGGAATTAAACCAGATGAGAACTTTAAGAAAGTGAGAGGTAAATGAGGGTGCTGATCAAGTATTGTGGAGGGTGCAATCCGGAATACCGGAGAGAGAAGGTTGAGGAGATACTGAGGAAGAATTTCCCGAACTTCGAATTTTTTTATTCTGGAAGCGATGCTGATCTTACCGTCCTGATAAGTGGCTGCAGGAAAAACTGTCTTGTTGATGAATCTGAATGGTCAAATTATGTTTGCTTCGACTCTGAGATGAGCGAGAACGATATCACGGACAGGGTTAAAAAGGTGCTGAGTAGAAAAAATTAAATATTAACACACCTAAAAAAAGTTGAGTATGATAGATGCTATAATGACTGGAGAAGTGTTGAAGACCGTTACGAGGGCTGTTGTAGCTCTCGTTAGTGAGGCAAGAATGCATTTTCTCGAAAAAGGTCTTCACTCACGCGCAGTTGATCCGGCAAACGTAGCGATGGTCATTGTTGATGTGCCGAAGGACAGTTTTGAGGTTTACAATATTGACGAGGAGAAAACCATAGGCGTCGATATGGACAGAGTGTTCGATATCAGCAAATCTATTTCGGCTAAAGACCTTGTTGAGCTGAGCGTTCAGGATGAAAGCACTCTCAAAATAAAATTCGGGAGCGTTGAATACAAGGTTGCCCTTATCGACCCATCAGCAATTAGAAAGGAGCCAAAGATTCCTGAGCTGGAACTACCAGCAAAGATCGTCATCGATGCAGGAGAATTCAAGAAGGCAATTGCCGCTGCAGACAAGATCAGCGATCACGTTGTCTTCAGATCAGACAGAGATGGATTCAGGATTGAGGCCAAGGGGGATGTGGACAGTATAATGTTCCAGATGAGCGAGACCGAGCTTATCGAGTTCAATGGAGGGGAAGCAAGGAGTATGTTCAGCGTTGACTATCTCAAAGAGTTCTGCAAGGTAGCAGGCAGTGGTGACCTTCTGACAATACATCTTGGGACGAATTATCCTGTTAGACTCGTCTTCGAGCTTGTCGGTGGAAAAGTGAGGGTTGAGTACATTCTGGCACCGCGTATAGAAGCCGAATAATGAAATATCTTCCTCTTTTACCTCTTCTGACTCGCTATCCTTTTTTGAAGCTCTCCTCCAAGATTTTCAGTTTCGATGTTGCGGAGGAGCTTGAGAGATTTCCTGATGCCGTTGAAGTTGCTAAGAAAATCGTAAGCCACGCAATTGATGGAAAGATTTACAGAGAAAGATACGTTGAGGAAGCAGATTTCTTCTGCGTTGGTTGTGAGGAACACTGCTACGACTGTCCAGAAATAGGAAATTTTACCAACTGCGATCTCTGCATGAAGTGCTTTGAAAACTGCTCCCTCTCTTATCCGGATGACACTTACCGGGAATACTACAACAAGGCGAGGCTTGCAATTCTATCCTACATTTCTTCGAGAATGATCGTCTCGGCCCTTGATGACTGGGTCAGAATGAGATACGCTGTGAATGAGGCCAGCTACTACGCAGACTTGATGAGGGAAGATGCGAAAAAGTACGATGGCAATGTCGTTCTCAAGCTAATAGCCGTGGATATGGGTATAAAGCTGAGAGGATGGAACGTTCATGTTTCAACCTATGTCAGAGCATCGTCGAGGATAAGGGACGAGAATTGGAGGCTTATCAACAGAAAACTGAGGGATGGTTATGTCGAAACGACGAGGGGCGAGGTTATACGAATCATAGAAGAGATACTGAGGGCTAAGCTTTTCGAGAAGGTGCCTGTCATATCCTCCATCCAGCCCGCTGTGAAGGAGTTAAACAGAAAAGCCATGAAAGAAGCGAGGAAGTTCAGCTTCGATCTCGGAGAAGTTGACTTGGAATGTTTACCGCCGTGCATGAAGGAAATTCTTTCCGAACTGCAGAGAGGAATGAATGTCCCCCACACAGCAAGGTTCGCTTTGACGTCCTTCTTGCTGAACATCGGAATGGATGTTGATGGCATCATAGCCTTATTTAAGTCCGCCCCGGATTTCGATGAGGATAAGACGAGGTATCAGGTCGAGCACATCGCCGGAGAAAGAGGAAAGGGGTCTGAGTACATCTCCCCCTCCTGCGACACCATGAGAACCTATCAGAACTGCGTTGGGGACTGCAGAGTGTCGCATCCGCTGAGCTACTACAAAAAATGTAAATCAAAAAAGAAATAACTTTAAAGCTCTCTAAGGGCCACTTTTATGTCTTCAGCCTTGACGGTCTTTCTTCCCGCATGTTTTGCCAGTTCAGATGCCTTCTTCGCAAGCTGCAAGGCGTAATCCTCAACTGCCTTTGCCAGTTCGACTTTTGCATTCTCACTGACTCTTGTTGCCCCAGCCTTCCTCAGCAGCCTTTCCACAGGAGCAAGTGGAAGCTCCATCACACACACCTCCATTCAAGATTACTCCATCCAATAATTTAGGTGTCAAAATCTTATATAAATTTTTTCATGAAATACACTTTTCAGTGGGCAAAATTGTTAAAGGTACAACAACTGGTTCAAGCTATCGTTAAGATTAGGTAGGGATAAAAATAGGTAGAGGGATGGTGCTGTAGCAGCATCCCGCAAATCTCAATCACATCTCATATCGTAAATAAGCCCGATTTCCGTAATCCTTGCCTCTTTGCTCAATCTATGCTCTTTAACTCCATTATTTATTATATGGATAACTCTGAACCCTTTGAAGGTCAGATAGTCGGAAATAAATTTTCTATGGCATTTCCAGTAGAATTTCTCCGAGCACATCAATGCAACTCTTCTCTCCTTTGCGATCTCAATCAATTTTTCAATCTCTTTCCTGAATTCCTCAGTTAGCATGTAATCAGCATAATTCCTGAATCCCTGACTCTTTATGGCTATATTCGGAGAATTTTCAAAAATCTTCTTCCTGTAACCCCCAAGCCCCCCAAACCAGACGTATTCAATTCCAGCGTTTTTAAGGTATTTCTTTAGCTTATCCTTCTTAAAATGCTCGTATTTTGAAGTTGGAAACCTTCTAACATCAGCAAGGACCTCTACGGAATGTTTGAGCAGCAGCCTCGTAAACTCTTCTATGCTCCTGTTTGAATGTCCAATTGTGTATATTTCAAAGTTCTTCAACACCGAGATATTTCATCGCCCTCTCTGGGTTGACTTGATATGCGTGAATGACATGTGCCACATCCCTGAAAGATCTGATTCCGTTGGACGTCATAAACTCCAGCACCCTCCTCCTCCTATCCAGCTCCTCATTCAGCTCTCGCACACTCCAGCCCCTCTGCCTCCTTATCTCTTCCAAAGCTTTGGATGTGCCGACCATCGTATGCTCATCCTTAACGCTGTCCCACTGGAAGACTGTTGAGGTTCTCAGCATCTTGGTGTGGGCATCAAGGCCAACAATCTCGGCTATCTCCATGTTCCTCCTCACCCTCTTGTCTCCGACGTAGGTCTGGGCCTGGATGCTGATAATGTCAAGAGCTTCAAGCATTGGTCTTGGAACGCCGATGGGTGGGTTTTCGAGTCTGTGTATTGCCCCGCTTATGCTGTCTGCATGCAGCGTTGAGTAGGTTGTGTGGCCAGTTGCCATGGCCTGAAAGAGCGTTAAAGCCTCTCTGCCTCTTACTTCTCCGACTATTATGTACTCTGGCCTCTGTCTGAGAGCGGCTCTGAGTAAATCGTACATGTCAACCGCTCCCTTATCACCGTGGAAGGCATCTCTTGTTACACCAGGAATCCAGTTCTCATGCGGGAGCATTAGCTCGCGGGTGTCTTCAATTGTGACTATTTTTGAGCGACGGGGGATGAAAAGGGAGATGGCGTTCATCGATGTTGTTTTTCCACTCGCTGTACCACCTGCGAAGATGAGGGATTTCTTGTTTTCTATGCAGAGCCAGAGGTAGGCCATCTGCTCGCTGCTGAAGGTTTTCCAGGCGATGAGGTCGATGGGTGTGACAGGCTCTTCTCTGAATTTTCTTATGGTGAAGGTGGAGCCGTGGTCTGTAACTTCTCTGCCGAGAGTCATCTGGATTCTGCTGCCGTCAGGCATTGTTGCGTCAACCATCGGCTCGGCGATGCTGATATGTTTGCCACATTTCTGGGCAAGGTTGACAACGAAGGAGTCTAGTTCGTCTGGTTCTTCGAAGATGATGTTGGTGCGGAGGTTTGTGTACTTCCTGTGGAAAATGTAAATGTACTTGCCATAGCCATTGCAGGATATATCCTCAATCATCGGGTCATACATCATCGGCGTTATTTTGCCATACAGAATCGTTCTCTTGAAAATATGGTAGAGGATTCTAAAGTAATCAGAACCTTCAAGTTTTATCCTGTAATCTTCAAGAATGGAGTCAATTTTTGACTTGAGGGTAGAGACTTTATCCTTAACTTCTCTAGGATTTGCAGCATAGTACTCAAGCTTACTGATAACATCCTTTACGAGCTTGAGTTCGTCCTCGTCCAGGCTGGGTTCGTTAACGTGGTATACAAACTCATTTTCTTCGTCACTATACAGTATGTGAACGCTCGATATGACGAATCTACCATAGACAGGATAACCTTCAACTTCAATCCATCCTTCAGGAGGTTCAAACTCCTGTGATAGTCTCTTTGATAGTGTTCTGAACGTATCCTGATCCAGAAATTCTCCACGTGCGCTCTTTTTGATTATCTCAAAAACCGCTTCTCTCTTTGGAGTTTCCTCCTTCTTTCGAAAACTTAGCCTTAATGAGGGCATCAAGAGAATTTTGCATTAAAAATTAAAAAATGTTTCGTGTAAAAAGACTGAAGCGCACTAATAAACATTGGAAAATATTTTATGTTGCTATGTGTCATGTACACTTGGTGATTTAGATGTGGTGGTTTGTAGTTCCAAAGGCTGTTTTCGGTGATGATGCAGTACAGCATCTGCAGAATGAGAGAGCTGAGAGGGTTTTGATAGTGACCGACAAGTCTCTGAAGGAGCTTGGGTATGTGGATGAAGTGAAAAAACACATCAAGGCTGAGAAAATTGAGGTTTTTGATGATGTAGAGCCTGAGCCGAGCATCGAAACGGCCGTTAGATGTGCAAAGGTCGCAAGAGACGTTGATGCCCAGCTCATAATAGCTCTTGGCGGCGGAAGCGTTATGGATGTTGGAAAAATGGCAAGGATTTTGATGGAACTCGACATTGACCCTGAGCTTGTCACACCATTCACAGACCTCTACGAACTCGGTTTTCAGAAGAAAGCGAAGTTAATAGCGATCCCGACCACAAGTGGAACTGGTGCAGATGCTACCTGGGCGATGGTGCTGACAGATACGAAAGAGAAGAGAAAAGTTCTGCCCGCAAACAGAGAGGCAATTCCCGACTTGACAATTCTCGACTACAGATTTGTAGAAAAGATGCCGCCGAAGCTTGTTGCGGGAACAGGTATGGATGCCTTGACGCATGCTATTGAGGGAGCTGTTGCACCTTGGAAGAACGATTTCAGCGATGCAATGTGTGAGAAGGCCATAGAAATTATTTTGGAGAACCTCGAAAAATCGTATAAAGGTGATGTGGAGGCAAGAGCCAAGATGCATCATGCAGCCACGATGGCCGGGATGGGATTCGGCAACTCTCAGGTCGGGGTTGTTCACTCTCTCGGCCACGCTTTCGGTGCCTACTTCAAGGTTCATCACGGTATCTGCGTTGGTGTATTCTTGCCCTACGTCCTGCAGTACTACATTAACGATGAGGGATCGAAGAAATTGCTTGATTATCTGGCAGTAAAGGCGGGACTGAAAGATGCTGAGAGTCTGGTGGACAGAATTTTCGAGATAATGAAGAACACAGACCTGCCCACGAAGGTGTCGGAAATTGTGGGTGAGAAGGAGTACTTTGACGCCCTTGAGGAAGTGGTAAATCACGCAATAAACGATGCATGCATTATAACATCTCCAAGATGTCCCGGAACGGAGGAAGTTAGAAAACTCTATGAGTATGCATTCTATGGCAAAAAGGTTGACTTCTGAGGTGATGCGATATGTTTGGCTACTGCGGCAAAATTCTGAGGGTGAATCTCTCAGAAAAGACGGTTTCGACTTTCGTTCCCGATGAGAAGGACCTGAAAGAGTTTATAGGCGGTGCTGGGCTGGCTGTAAAGCTGCATTACGATATGAGGACGTTCGATGCTGATCCACTTTCTCCAGAAAACGTTCTCATGCTCATGACCGGCCCGCTGACCGGAACGAGGGCTCCGTCAACCAGCAGGCTTGAGTTCTGCGCGAGAAGTCCACTAACCGGAATCTGGGGTGAATCCAACTCTGGAGGGAGGATGGCGACTTATCTGAAATACACGGGATGGGATGGCGTTATAATAGAGGGGGCAAGCGAGAAGCCCGTTTACATCAAGATTGATTCCAATGGAGCGGAGATAGTTGATGCTAATGAAATATGGGGTAAGGGTTGCTATGAAGCTCAGGAGATGCTTGAGAAGGAGCTTGGGGATAAGAGGGTCGCAACCGCTGTGATCGGGCCTGCAGGAGAAAATCTGGTTAAATATGCGTGCGTTCAGGTGGACAATTCGAGGCATGCCGGTAGGACGGGAATGGGCGCTGTTATGGGTTCAAAGAAGCTCAAGGGGATTGCTGTTGTCTACGATCCCTCCGATAGAATTAAAGTAGAGGTCGCGAATGAGGAGGAGTTCAACAAAGCTGTTGACGAACTGCTGGAGAGAATAAAAGAGGATTTCACCTGCAACATGTTCACGCAGCTTGGAACCGCTGGCTACATGGAAACGGCCGAGGGATTTGGTGATCTGCCTATAAAGTACTACACTCAGGGAACGTTTGAAGGAGCTACGAAGATTTCGGGAGCGGCGATGGCTGCTTCAGTTTTGAGGGGCAACGACGGCTGCCTTGGATGCGTTGTGAGATGTGGTAGAGTCGTCGAGTTCAAGGGTAAGGAAATCCACGGCCCAGAATACGAAACTCTCGCTGCCTTTGGTGCTCTGCAACTGAACGATAACCTTGAGTCTTTACTCGAAATAAACTACATGGTCAACGATCTCGGAATGGACTCTATCTCATCGGGTGTATCAATCGCCTTCGCGATGTATCTGACAGAAAAGGGGGTTGGAGATTTCAATGTGAAGTGGGGAGATGCAGAAGCTGTGAAGCAGCTTGTTAAGGATATAGCCTACAGAAAGGGTAAGGGAGAGGAACTTGCCGAGGGTGTGAAGTTTATTGGCAAAAAATATGGTGTCGAGAACTGGGCGGCACATGTCAAGGGGCTTGAAATTCCAATGCACGATGCGAGGGGTTTTGCAGGTTTGGCATGTGCATATGCTACCCACATAAGAGGGGCATGCCACCTACCCCATCAGATGTACCTCTACGAGATGGGCAAGAAAATACCTGAATATGACATATCGAGTGACGATAGATTTGCTAATGAGAGTAAGGGTATTCTCACCGCAAAGGTTCAGAACTTCTCCGAGCTTTACAATGCAGTCATAATGTGCGCTTTCATGCCAATTAAACCCACCCAGCTTGCAACAATGCTCAAGGCTGCTACTGGCCATGAGCATACGGTGGAGAGCATATTTGTGGCTGGAGAGAGGATGCATACACTCAAGAGAATTTACGACATCAAGTGCGGTGTTACTGCCAAGGATGATACTCTGCCTGAGATAGTGCTGCAGCCGGTCGAGGGAGGGAGTGCAGGAAATGTTCCGGATGTCAAGAAGCAGGTGATTGAGTACTACGAATACAGAAAGTGGCCTGATGGTGTGCCGAGCAGGGAAAAGCTTGAAGAACTCGGGCTTGGATGGGTTGAATGATTTATTCTGATTTTTTATTTTATCTTACAACTCCTTTTGCTGTCACTCTGTGTGAACCACACTATCAGCCTATCGCATTTCAAACAACCAGCAACAATACCTGAAAGCTTTATTCTGAAAATAAGTTGATATATGCTATCTCCGTTCGAAAAAAGCTTAAGGTTGTTGAAGTTAAGGAAAGCTGAATGCTTGCCGAGTTATCCTATGAAAGGGGAACGGTCGTTATTAAGGGTGACGTCCACGTTCCCCACGCCAAGTTCGATTCAAGATCAAAGGTTTACAGGACTCTCGCTTACAAGTACAGGTGGATAATTGATTATTTCGAGCAGAATGATGTGGAATATGAAGATAACGTCCTTAATCTAATACCCTCTCCTTATTTTGATGCTGAAATAGATTTGAGAGACTATCAGGAGCGAGCATTGGAGAGTTGGCTCAGAGACAGATGGGGTTGTATAGTTCTGCCGACGGGTTCTGGCAAAACACACGTTGCGCTCGCTGCGATAAACGAGATTTCAGCAGCAACCCTTGTTGTTGTGCCCACCCTCGACCTCATAGACCAGTGGAAGGAGAAGCTTTCGATTTTCGGTAGTGAATACGTGGGTGAGTTCTCCGGCAGGGTTAAGGAGTTGAAGCCTGTAACTATCGCAACCTACGACTCGGCTTTCACAAATGCGGAAAAGCTTGGAAACATGTTTAAACTGCTGATATTCGACGAGGTTCACCATCTGGCTGGAGAGAGCTACATACAGATTGCAGAAATGAGTGCTGCCCCCTACAGGCTCGGTTTAACTGCAACCTTCGAAAGGGAAGATTCAAGGCACAAACTTCTTCCAGAGGTTGTCGGGGGAAAGGTTTTCGAGCTGAAGCCGGAAGAGCTTGCTGGCAAGCATCTTGCGGACTTCACGATAAAGAGGATTTACATCCCGCTGACTGAAGAGGAGTTAGAGGAGTACAGGAAGAGGGAGAGGGTTTTCAAGAACTATCTTAAGGCGAGGAAGATAGTGATCAGAAGCGTGGAGGACTTCCATAAGGTTGTGATGGCCACTGGCTATGATGAGAGGGCTTATGACGCACTCAGAGCGTGGGATGAGGCAAGGAAGATCGCCTTCAACTCAAAAAACAAAATCAGAAAGCTTAGAGAAATTCTTGAGAAACACAGGAAGGATAAGATAATCATCTTCACCCGCCACAACGAGCTCGTTTACAAAATCTCCAAGCTTTTCCTTATTCCTGCCATAACATACAGAACTCCCAAAGAAGAGAGGCAGGAGATTCTGGAAGGATTCAGGAGGGGGAGGTTCAGAGCAATAGTGAGCAGTCAGGTGCTCGATGAAGGTATTGACGTGCCTGACGCCAATGTTGGCGTGATCATGAGCGGGAGTGGGAGTGTTAGAGAATACATACAAAGACTTGGGAGGATCCTGAGACCGTCTAAGGGTAAGGAAAGAGCCGTGCTCTACGAACTGATTTCAAGGGAGACGGGAGAGGTGGGAACAGCAAGGAGGAGAAGAAATGCTACCAAAGGAACTGCTTGATGTCAGGAAAGTCAAGGGAAAGATAATCCCAAAGTTTGCTGGAGAAAAGGACTATGGACTGGCGGAGATCGTGATAAAGGTTTTCAGGGCTGGTGTCGGGAAAAAGTATGGAAAGGTGCTTGCAAAGCTGAAGGATATTGAAGATGCAAGGAACTTCAGGAAGGTAAGGGGTTTTGTAAGGGTTCTTGAGAACTACTGCGTTGAGAAAGCCTGTGCCTTTGACATAGACTCGGAAATTGAACCACACAGAGTGAGAATGCTACTCTTTGAGAAGGGATTCGTGACGTCGAAAAAGGAGAGGGATAAGATTATAGAGTATGCTGCAAAATATTTCAATACAACTCCTGAAACCATAGAAAGGGCTATGTTTGCAGACAGGGAGGAGGAGCTCATTCTGACCGATTTCAGACTCATCACACCCGACAACCTGATAAAGCTTTACAATCTTTCTCTCCTTCAAACATCGCTTTTCAACGCTCTCAGATTGACATTCTGGGTTTCCGACAAGCATAAGGAGATTTTCAGGACAATCAAGTGGCTTGGTCTGATGTATGAGCTTTATGAGGAGGAAGGAAGGCTGATGGTAGAAGTTACGGGAGCAGCGAGCATACTGAAAATGACGAGGAAGTATGGAGTTGCCTTTGCAAAGCTCATACCCTATATTTTGAAAGCTAAAAAGTGGTATCTCAGGGCGGAGATTGCAGATTCTGATAGGATATACTTTCTTGAGATTGATGATAGATGGAAGGATATATTTCCGGATAAAGACGAAAGGATAGACTACGATTCCTCGCTTGAAGAGGAGTTTGCGAGAAAGTTGAGAATGCTCGGCTACAACGTTTTGAGGGAACCGGATGTTGTAAAGGCTGGAAAATATGCTTTTATTCCGGATTTCGCGATTGATGTAGATGGTAAAAGAGTTTATGTGGAAATTGCAGGCTTCTGGACTGAAGAATACTTAAAGAGAAAGCTCGAAAAGATAAGAGAGGCTGACATTCCCCTCATAGTCATCGCAAGAGAGGAATTTGGGGAAGGAGATGTTGAGAATGTGATAAAGTTCCGTAGAAGAATACCGTATGGAGAAGTACTTAAAGCTCTGAAAAAGTTCAGGAGTAAAAAGGGGATTGAGGGGGATGTTGTCGAGCTGGATGGATTTGACAGCGTTCCCGACGACTACATTTTAGCAGGAAAGTATGCGGTGAAGAAGGAGCTTTTCGAGAAAATCAGAGAGG
>JAPDIY010000050.1 GCA_029259335.1 Archaeoglobi archaeon | reverse complement strand
TCAACAATTTTTGCAGCCTCATTAATTTCAAAAACACTCTTCGCTTTGAAATAGAAAATCAAGGTTGAGAGGGGAGTAATTAAAGCAGTTCTACCCTTTCTGAGCTTTTTCAATCCTATCTCACCTTCGTAAGCCAGAACGGGTATCAGACTCGCCTCCGTTGTAACATCTTTAACAACTTCCTTCATCAGCAGGTAATCCTTCCTGCTCATGGATGAGCATCCGAGAAAGCCCCCATTGGCTAAAATCTGCGAAATGTTCAGCAAAAGCTCTTCCACCCTCAGCTCTCCATCGCTGCCGAAGCCCGCAACTGCAACTATTCCATCAACCTGCTTTAACGCTGCAACACATAAAGCATCGGCAAGAGGACTCCTGACTCCCGACTCAAAGCCCACCGA
Organism: Archaeoglobi archaeon; assembly: GCA_029259335.1. Lineage (GTDB taxonomy): Archaea > Halobacteriota > Archaeoglobi > Archaeoglobales > Archaeoglobaceae > Archaeoglobus. Next base: position 56,872 of record JAPDIY010000050.1, on the reverse strand, counting down.
GATGGCATCCCCACCAGCATCAACACCGACTATAATCGAGATGTCGTTTTTCTCTGCAAAATCCCTTATTCCCTCTGCAAGCTTCCCTGCACCTCTTGTTATATCAAGCGCCACAACCTTCCCGAAATGTATTGCAGCCTTCGCTATGTTTGGTGTAATGCCGTCAGCAGTCCTTGTTCTCCCATCTGCAATCCCAACAGTCTCGTTGATAATCTCAACACCTTCAAGCTCTGCCAGACTTCTCGGACCGGGTTTGGGATCAACAACTATTCTGTCCCAGATTATGCTACCGTGGTAGACTTCAAACCCAAAATGTCTCAAAAACCCCGCAATGGGTATCGTGCTTACTATATCTCCTCCGCCACCGATTCCGAAAGCAAGAGCCTTCCTGCTCTCCGCCTCTTTCAGAAGATCAATAATCTCCATTTCAGAACTTCAGATATCCTTTTCTCTCAAGCCACTCAACCTGCGGGTTTGTGTACCTCCAGACTATGTCTCCTCTATCCTTCTGGAACGACCAGGGAACGACTATCACCACATCCCCTTCCCTGATCCATATTCTCTTCCTCATCTTTCCCGGAATCCTTGCCAGTCTCTCTACACCATCCTCGCATCTGACCCTTATATGCCCAGCTCCCAGCATAGACGTCACTATCCCGAACATCTCTCCCTTATTCCTGTCCGGAAGCCTAACCCTAATTACATCCTCTTCATCACTCAGACAGACACCTCTAATCTTTTTCTTGCATCTTCGAGAAGCTTGTTTAAATATTTTGCCACGGCAATTTTTAGGTCAAGTGGATGTAGCGAGCCTGATTTGAAGTCTTCTGCCAGACTTTCAAAGCTCTCGTATTCAACATCTCCTCCGAACTTGGCATCCCTTTCAATCTTCATCTCCCCAAATCTCGGAAAGATGTGATATCTCGCAATATCCAGTATGGGATTGTCTTCAACAACACCTGCGGGACAGTAAGCCTTCCTGATCTTCTTCTCCACAACATCTGGAGCATCCCTGACAGATATGTAGTTGCCCCTCGAGCTGCTCATTTTCTCGCCATCCAATCCAACGAGAATAGGGGTGTGGAGGCAAATTGGCGATTTGTAGCCGAGCCTCGGCAGGTTTTCCCTTGCGAGCATGTGTATCTTCCTTTGATCTATACCGCCAACCGCCAGATCAACTCCTAGATGAGCTATGTCGAGAGCTTGCATTAGGGGGTATATCATCTGGGAGACCATGGGATCTTCCTTTCTCCTGCTGACCTCATCCATGCTCCTTCTGGCTCTGTTGAGGGTTGTGATTCTCGCAAGCTTCAGAACGTCGAGAACGTAGTCTCTATCAAGCTGGTAATCGCTGCCGAGCACAAAGTCCGCTTTTGTTTCATCGAGTCCGAGGGCTATGAAAACTCTTCTGTTGTAATCAGCAATCTCTGCAATCTCCTCAAAACTGCCCTTCTCGTTTAGATAAGCGTGAATGTCGGCAAGAAGAACTATAACCCTAAAACCGACCTCCTGCAGGTCCATGAGTTTCTGTACTGTCATCATGTGTCCAAGATGAATCTCACCGCTCGGCTCATAACCGACATAAGCAGTTGGCCTTTCGTGGGTTTCGAGGAGTTGTCTTAGCTCCTCTTCAGTCACAACTTCTTCTGCGTTCCTCATGACGAGCTTTAGCTTTTCAGCGACATCCATATGCTCTGAATTTCATGGCGATTTTTAAAATTGTCTTGTCTTTCTTTCCTCTTTCAGACTTTGTCACAGCCCAATTAATCCCATCTTGTACATGTCATTGCTCGTCAAAACCCTCTCTCCGCTCTTTTCCAGCACCTCCACTGTCCTGATTGTGTCATCAATCTGCTCAAGCATGCTCTCCTTACTATCCGGCAGCATTCCATGCACGCCAAAAAAGATTGGGCCGCTTCTCGTAAAGAGATAGTTGGAAACGTGGTCGCAAGTGAAATACGTCTTGATTTCTATTCCCTCAATCAGCATCCTCAGCTCCTCAAGCTGTTCCCTTGCGTTGAGCAAAGTTATCTCCTTTCCTATCATCTCCTCTATCGGCGTCCCCTCTATAACCGTGAAGTTGCGAATCCTCACGAATGTGGGTTTTGCCTCGTTTATCACCTCTGCAGTGTTCCTTGCATGTCTTTCGCTTCTCTCTTTCCCGCCAAGACCCGTCATAACGTAGTACGTAACTTCAAAGTACTTTGTCGCCTTTCTACCTGCTTCAACAGCATCTTCAGGCTTTATCCCTTTATTTACAAGCTCAAGCACATCTTTATCTCCGCTCTCAAGACCCATGTGCAGCCTTGTCAATCCCGCTTCACTCAATGCCTCAAGCCTCTTCTCTGGCATCTTTGCTATCGTCTTGATTCTTGCATAGGCTGTAACTCTTTCTACTTCTCTTCTCTTTTCCCTCAAATATCTGACTATCTCAACTATGTTCGGATGAATGAGGGGATTGGAGTCTCCTATGAATGCCGTCCTCGATGGCGGAAAATATCTGGGGATGTTGTCTATATCCCTCAGAACGTCCTCTTTTTTCCTGATCTCGAACTTCATTCCTTTGTACATCGCACAAAAAGCGCACTTATTCCAGTTGCAACCTCTAACAGCCCTTATCAAATAGCTCCCAGCCTCACTCGGCGGGCGGAAGGGTGGGAAGTCGTACATGCTACCTCCTCACACTAAATCTTTTGAACTTCAGCATCGCCAAGCCCTGAAGCCAGAGCCTTGCTTCCTCTCTAATTTCATCACTCAGCTTAACATAGCTTCTTCCAGCAGAGCCATGATAAACGTCATCAAAGTAAAAATCGATTCTGTCTCTTTTTATAATAATCTTCAGGGGGTCATCGTAAACAACAATTTCATTTTCATGACATTCCGCCCTCTCGGCGAGCAATTTTCTCAAAGATTCAAAAGAATCAAGGATCCTAACTGCATACGACAAAATTTCTGCATCCATGATCAGCATTCATATGAAAACTTTAAAAAGTTGATGCCCACTTTGGCTCATGGACGTTGCCGTAGCAGGCGTTGGTATTGCCGGAGCTTTTACTCTCAGGCAGTTAAGCAAATCCCTCGAAGTTGTGGGGATTGACAAGAGGGAAAAGCTGGGATATCCGGTAGAATGTGGAGAAATCATACCCACAAAGAAGGAGATGAAAGTTCTTCTCCCAACTCTTGACGATTACTCCCTTTTTGACATCCCGAAAAGATTTGAGAGCAACAGGACGAAGGAAGTTCATTTCGTCCTGCCAGACGGGAAGACTTTCGAGGTAGACTTTGAGTTCCATGTCGTAAACAGGGACAGAATGATTCAGACCATCGCCGAAGAGTCTGGCCATGAGTTGATGCTGAAAACAAGAATCAAGGGGTTGAGCGGGAACAAACTACTCACAGAGAGTGGAGAGGTTAATGCGGAGGTCATCGTAGCCTCTGATGGCCCGAACTCAAGGATAGCCAGAACTCTGAATCTGCCGAAAAAGGAGCTTTCACCGGCAAAACAGTACGTCATGAGAGGCGTTGAGTGCGATGAGGATGTTGTTTACATGTACATCGGCCGAAAAATATCCCCTGGAGCCTACGCGTGGATAATCCCCAAGGGGAACGGTGTTGCCAACGTCGGAATTGGATTCAGACCCAGATATGCGGACAAAAGAGATACGATCGTAAAAGCCCTCGACAGGTTCGTCAGGGAGTATCCTTACTCCTCGCCATTTCTGAAAAAAGCTGAGGTCGTGAGCAGCATTGGAGCTGTTGTACCTATCGACCTACCCTTTGACAGGGCAGTTTACGGCAATGTGCTCTTTGCAGGGGATTCTGCAAGCATGGTGATCAGCCACGTTGGGGGTGGGATACCACCATCAATGGTTGCTGGCGATGCTGCTGCGAGGGTGATAAACGGCTACTTTGACGGTGAAAATGGACTGGAGGAGTACGACAGGCTGTGGAAAAAGTACCTCTACCAGCCACTGATGAACGCCTACTATCTGAAGAGGCTCTGGGACAGGTTTTCGAGCAGTGATGAGAAGATAACTAGAATTCTGAGTCTGGCGAGTAATGCTGATATGGGGAAAATTTTAAGGTGCAGAATTCCGCGGAAAATCAGACTCATCTCTCCTCTTTTGCCCTTAATTGAAAGACTCGTTTGAGGAGTTGCAGTGTGTACGTGAGGCTGGAAGAAATGGAAAGTAAGATCGAATGACAATTGGTCAAAAAATCGCAAATGAAATAAACAGCCAAGAAAAACTTTCTACGTTATGGGAGCTACGATAGTTGTTGGCGGATTTTGGGGAGATGAAGGCAAGGGAAAGATTGTGGCTCATGTTGCATACAGTGATAAACCTGTAATAATCGCAAGGGGTGGAGTTGGGCCAAATGCTGGGCATACGGTTGAAATTAATGGCCAGAAATTCGGAGTCAGAATGATCCCGTCCGGCTTCGTTTATAAGGACGCAAAGCTTTATATCGGTGCTGGCGTCCTTGTCAACCCAGAGGTTTTTCTGAAAGAGGTTGAACTGCTGAATGTTGCAGATAGGGCGAGAGTTGATTACAGATGTGCCATAATCGAGCCGAAGCACATCGAGGCTGACAAGGGGAGCGAGCATTTGAGCAAGAAGATTGGAACAACTGGAACAGGATGCGGGCCTGCAAACGTTGACAGGGTGAATAGAACTGCAAGGCAGGCCAAGGACATTCCTGAACTGGAGGATTTCTTAGTTGACGTGCCACTGGAGGTTAATCAAGCTATCGATAATGGAGAGTTTGTTTTAATTGAGGGTAGCCAGGGCTTCGGTTTGAGCCTTTACTATGGTACATACCCCTACGTGACCTCGAAGGATACAAGTGCATCGGCTATGGCGTCAGATGTCGGTGTTGGGCCGACTAAAATTGACGATGTCATTGTGGTGTTCAAATGCTTCCCCACGAGGGTTGGTGCAGGGCCTTTCCCTACAGAGATACCACAAGAGGAGGCGGAAAAGCTCGGAATCGTGGAATACGGTACCGTCACTGGTAGAAGGAGGAGGATAGGGTACTGGGATGGAGAGTTTGCTCGCTATTCTGCGATGGTGAACGGAGCCACTCAGATTGCCCTTACTGGCATCGACAAGCTGGACAAGGAGTGCTATGGGGTTACGGAGTGGGAGAAGCTTACGCCGAAGGCAAAGCAGTTTGTTGAGAAGGTTGAGGATGATGTGAAGGTTCCGGTAACTCTGATCTCAACAGGACCTGAAACAAAGCAGATAATAGATTTAAGAAAAGAAAAACTTTAACCTTTTTTCAATTTCTCAAGCTCTTCGTCCCTCAGCACCCTTCTCAGCACTTTTCCAACCAAGGACTTAGGCAGTTCATCCCTAAACTCGTAAATCCTCGGAACCTTATAGGCAGCTAGTCTTTCTCTGCAGAACTTGTCCAGGTCTCTCTCTGTAACCTTCCCCTTGTACTCCGGCCTGAGCACAATATAGGCCTTAACGGTCTCACCCCTGTACGGATCAGGAATGCCAACAACCGCAGCCTCGGCAACTGCTGGATGTTCAAACAGAACCTCCTCAACCTCTCTGGGATAGATGTTGTACCCACCAGCCACGATCATGTCCTTCTTCCTGTCGACAATATAGAAGTAGCCATCCTCGTCCATTTTCGCCATGTCTCCTGTCAGTAGCCATCCGTTTATCAGAGTCTTGTCCGTCTCCTCGTCCATCTTCCAGTAGCCCTTCATTACCTGAGGCCCGTAGATTGCTAACTCCCCATCTTCTCCGGGTGGGAGAATGTTTCCGTCCTCATCGATAACTACAGCGTAGGTGTCGGGATATGGGACCCCTATGCTTCCAGCTTTGTTGAGCCCGTAAAGCGGATTGCAGTGGGTAACAGGAGACGCCTCGCTCAGTCCATAACCCTCAACGAGCTTGCCGCCAGTAATTTCCTCCCATCTCTTTTTGACTTCCACGGGAAGTGGTGCAGCGCCGCTAACACAAACTCTAAGACTCCTCAGGTTATACTTGCGAAGTTTCGGATGATTGAGCATCGAAATGAACATCGTTGGCACTCCCGTGAATGTCGTTGCCTTATACTTGTGCACAGCTTTCAATATTGCTTCTGTGTCTCTCGGATCGGGAATGGGTATGACTTTCATTCTAAGAACGGCGGCCGAATTTAGCATCGTCATGCCATAGACATGGAATACGGGAAGGCAGCCGACAGCAACATCGTGGGGTGTGCTTTTTACATCCCATTCTGCAACCTGATAGGCGTTGACTACAAGGTTGTAATGCGTCAGCATGACGCCCTTTGGAAAGCCGGTAGTCCCTCCAGTATACTGGAACATTGCAACATCTTCTTTTGGATTGATTTCGACCCTCTTATCCGTTCTCTCGTATTTCAATACATCATCCCAGAAAACTACCTCACTCCTCTTGTCAATATCAACCTTTCCAACAACCTTTCTCTTGAGGAACGCTTTGAAAAGAGCTCCTATTAGCCAGCCAAGGAAGTCCTCAATCTTACATATGACTACCTTATCAAGCAACCCCTCCTCAATCAAAGGTCTAACTCTGGGATACATCGCTTCAAAGCAGAACATTCTGGTTGCTTCGCTGTTCCTGACAATGTACCTCAACTCTCTCTCCGTGTATATTGGATTGCACTGAACGACTATCCCTCCGACCTTGTAGATTGCCGAAGCGATGATTGCATAGTGTGGTGTATTGGGTAAACCAACCACAATTCTGTCACCCTTCTCAACCCCTATGTCGAAAAGGAAATTCGCAACCTTATCCGATGCATCCTTAACCTGCTGATACGTCCACTTCGCCCCGAAGAATTCGAAGCATATTTTGTTTGGATCAGTTGCGGCAGCATCATCCAATAGTTTGTATGCCGGGATGACGGGATAGTCAATGTTCGCTCTCACACCTTCATCGTAAAATTTAAGCCACACCCTGTTTATTTTCACTGGATCAACTTCACGTATGTTTTCTCCTTCTACTCCGAGCACCATGATAGAACGTGAACAAAATTTTTTATAAGTTTTTTCATTCTACCACATATAATTTGAACAAAATAGCAGTACTCGCGAAAAATACAAAATAAAAAAGATTAAGTTGCAGCTTTCTTCGTCTTGAGCTTCTTCAACCTTATAATGTTCTCTCTGTCCATCTCCTCAAGCTTGAAGGCGATGAACTTCGCTAATTCCTCCATCGTCGGAATAACTCTGTATTCGAGTGCGTTAACTCTCCTCTTCGTCCTTTCAATCTCCTCAATGAGCTTTCTAAGTGTAGTCTCTATCTCTGCCACCTCAAGGACGGCATCAACAAGCTCCTCATAAGCTTCAACGGCCTCATCAACTCTTGTTGACGTGCTTAAGATACCGTAACCCCTTTCTGTTGCTTTCTTCCTTACAGGCTCACGCTTTATTACCGGAACAACGACCCCCATTATGTTTTTCCTCTTCATACTGAACTCAGGCTGGATCTGGCAGCAGGAAAAGGCAATTGACCTTACAGCCACAATTCCATCAACGGCTATAGCCAAAGTCAGCTTTTGCTGAGCTTTCTCGTACTTCTCAACCATCCCGCCAATAACTTCCTTCGCTTCTTCAAGCAACTGCCTGAACTCCATTATAAGGCCATCTCTCTTCATCTTTAGCAATGCATGACCACGAGTAGCCATCTTTATCCTTCTTCTGAGTTTAATGAGTTCCATTCGAGTTGGCTGTACCTCTGCCATTCTCTGTCACCTCTAAAAATAATTAAGAGGCTTCAGCCTCTCCTTCAGCAGGTTTTGCTTCCGCTCCTTTCTTGTATTTCGGATGATACTTCTCGATGAACTTCCTCTCAACCTTTGTCAGCTCCCTCTCAGGCAGCATTGAAAGGAGCTCCCATCCGAGGTCGAGAGTGTACTCGATGTCTCTATCCTCATACCTGCCCTGCTGGACGAATCTCCTCTCGAATTCATCAGCGAACTTCAGGAAGAGCCTATCTCTCTCAGACAGAGCCTCTTCACCGACAATTGCCACAAGACCTCTGAGATCGACACCCTCTGCATAGGCTGCATACATCTGGTCGTTCCACTGTGGATGATCGTCTCTGGTGTAACCCTCACCAATACCCTCTTTCATCAACCTGCTGAGCGATGGCAGAACGTTAATTGGCGGATAAATGCCTTTTGCATGCAGCTCTCTGCTCAGAACTATCTGACCCTCCGTAATATAGCCTGTCAGGTCTGGGATTGGGTGTGTGATATCGTCACCGGGCATTGTTAAAATTGGCATCTGCGTAATCGTACCTTTCCTTCCTCTGATTCTCCCTGCTCTCTCGTATATTGTTGCCAGGTCTGTGTACATGTAACCCGGATAACCTCTTCTTCCCGGAACCTCTTCTCTTGCAGCCGAGATCTCTCTCAATGCTTCACAGTAGTTGGTCATGTCCGTCAGGATGACGAGGATGTGCAGATCGTACTCGTAGGCGAGGAATTCTGCTGCCGTGAGGGCCATTCTTGGCGTAAGCAATCTCTCAATAGCGGGATCGTTGGCGAGGTTCAGGAAAACCACAGCTCTCTCCAGCGCTCCAGTTCTCTCAAACTCCTTCATGAACTGGTAGGCCTCTTCGTATGTGATACCCATAGCCGCGAATATGACAGCGAATTCTTCACCCTCACCGCGAACTTTCGCCTGCCTTGCAACCTGCAGAGCGATATCGTTGTGTGGCAAACCTGAGCCGCTGAAAATCGGCAATTTCTGCCCCCTGACAAGCGTGTTCATTCCGTCAATGGCTGAGATACCAGTCTGAATGAACTCTCTCGGATACTGCCTTGCATAGGGGTTGATGGCTGCTCCTACAATAGGTCTCCTTTCCTCAGGCACAATCTTTGGCCCTCCATCAATCGGCTCTCCAGAACCGCTCAGAATTCTACCGAGCATGTCTTGGGAGCAGTTCAGCTTGACGATGTCTCCTGTGAATCTGACAGTACTTGTGGTGTCAACACCTCTTGTACCCTCAAAAACCTGAACGATAACGATATCCTTGGATGTGTCGAGAACCTGTCCTCTCCTTGTTGAACCATCGGGAAGAGTCAGGGTAACAAGCTCTCCGTAAGCTACCGGCTCTGTTTTTTCAACAAAAACAAGGGGTCCGGCAACCTGAGTTATGGTCTTATACTCCTTCATCTCCATCACTCTCCGAGCAGATTCTTTCTAATCTTCTCAAGCGCAGCATTCATTGCCGTCTTGTAGTCCTCCTCGAACTTGGCCCTTGCAAACTCCTCCATGCCATCAACACCCGTGATTTCATCAATGGTCTTTCCAGCTTCAAGAGCCTTGAAGAACCAGTCGTTGATCTGCTTTATTGCCTTGAGCATATCGTACTGCTTTTCAACACTGCAGTACGTGTCAACTGGATGATATGCATATTGGACAAGGTAAACCTCTCTGATGATTCTCGCAACTTCAAGCAGCAACCTCTGAGATTCTGGCAAGGCGTCGCTACCAACAAGCTGCACGATTTCCTGCAGGTTGGCCTCTTCCTGAAGAACCTCCATTGCCCATCTTCTCAGTTCATTCCACTCCTCACTTACGTTCTCTGCAAACCAGTCCTTCAGAGTATCGACATAGAGGCTGTAACTCTGCAGCCAGTTTATGGCAGGGAAGTGTCTCCTTGCTGCCAGCTTCGCATCGAGAGCCCAGAACACCTTCACGATTCTGAGAGTGTTCTGAGTAACCGGCTCACTGAAGTCACCACCGGGTGGTGAAACTGCACCGACAACTGTGACACTCCCCACATTGCCTGCAAGTGTCTTGACTCTCCCGGCTCTCTCGTAGAACTCGGCAAGCCTTGATGCGAGGTAAGCTGGATATCCTTCTTCACCGGGCATCTCCTCAAGTCTTCCCGAAATCTCTCTCATTGCCTCAGCCCATCTGCTCGTTGAGTCGGCCTGAATGGCCACATCGTATCCCATATCTCTGAAGTACTCGGCAATCGTGATTCCTGTGTAAACCGAAGCCTCTCTTGCTGCAACAGGCATGTTTGATGTGTTGGCAACAAGAACCGTTCTCTCCATCAATGGCTTTCCTGTCCTCGGATCCTCAAGCTCCGGGAATTCCTCAAGAACCTCTGTCATCTCATTGCCTCTCTCACCGCATCCGATGTAAACGATAATCTGAGCATCACTCCACTTTGCAAGCTGGTGCTGCGTTACTGTCTTACCGCTTCCGAAGGGCCCCGGAATTGCTGCTGTACCACCCTTTGCAACCGGGAAGAAGGTATCGAGGATTCTCTGTCCCGTGATGAGTGGCACCACAGGTGGAAGCTTCTCCACATATGGCCTTGGGATTCTGACCGGCCACTTGTGGTAGAGCTTCAGCTCAGTCCCATCATCAAGAACCGCTATGGTATCCTCAACAGTAAAGCTGCCCTCGTAGATCTCTGTGACTGTGCCACCCTTGATGTTCGGTGGAGCCAGTATTTTCTGCTCAACAACATCCGTCTCCTGAACAGTTCCGATGATCTCTCCCGGATTTACTTTGTCACCCTTCTTCACTATCGGCTTGAACTCCCACTTTGTTTTTCTGTCCAAACCGGGAGCCTCAATACCTCTTCCAATGAAATCTCCACTGACCTCTTTAAGAACTGGGAGCGGTCTCTGTACTCCATCATAGATGTTCCTTATAAGTCCCGGTCCTAGTTCCACGCTGAGTGGCATTCCCGTGTTCTCTACCCTGTCACCGGGTTTGACACCAGAAGTATCCTCGTAAACCTGAATGAGTACTTTCTCACCTACCAAACCTACAACCTCTCCCATCAGCCCCTCTTCACCGACCTTGCAGAGATCGTACATTCTCGCTTTGAGTCCCTCAGCAACTACAAGGGGCCCAGAAATCCTGTAGATTTCTCCCACTAATCCAGCTTCTTTCACTTCCATAGGTCAACACCTATCGCCTTTCTTATTTTCTCCCTAATTTCTTCCACACCTCCAGTTCCGCCCACCGAGACAAAGGTGGGCTCTACTCTTTCATCAATCTCCCTCCTCACCACCGGAGGGAGCTTCTGGAGATATTCCTGCCTGATAATAACAACACCGACGTCATCCCTCTTTAAAACATCTTCAACAGCCTTAACTATTTCGTCATCCGTTGATACTTCATATGTGTCTGCTATTCCTGCGAGCATGAAACCGAGAGTGAAATCTGGATCCCCGACTACCGCTAATTTCTTCATAATATCACCATCTGTCTCTCGATCTCCTCATTTGGCAATCCATACCATTTGCCCCATCCGAGAATCCTCAGGTTGTCCACCTCGACTTTCTTGAGAACCACATACTGGAGAACCGGCAGTATGCTGAGTGGATAGTTGCTTGCTCTTTTCGCAATCGTACTTATCCAAATCTTGTCGAACTCTATTTCGACTCTTGCAACCTCCTTTCCTTCTATCTCGATATCTTTCCAGAACCAGTATCCTTCAAGAGCTTTAACAAGCTCGTCCAGTGGCATCGCTGCAAGCTTTCTTGCCTCATCTTCTGTAAGCTCGTATCCTCCAGGAATGATGCAGTTCATAATTTCTTCTGCAGTAGCATCGTCCGCTTTCAGCCTCAATATTGTCTTTATATTCCTGATATCCACTTCCATTCTGATGAAATCTAAGAACAGTTTCATGGCGAAATCTGAAGGGCTGAGCTTCAAAAGTTCTCTATAGTATATCTTGTAAAGTTCATCCTCAATCTTGCTCATATCCTCACTGCCAATCTTTGAGAGGGCTTCATAGTAAGGTGTACCCTCAAAGGCCTTCACAACTTCTTCAACATCCCTAACAATCAGTGTTTTATAGAATTCAAAATCTTTCTCTCCAGCAGGAACCAAGGTATCTTCTATGATCTCTGGCTGTACACCTGCCATTTTTCCTCTCAGTATGTTGATCAGATTCCAGACGTCCCATTTTTCGAGATACTTGGCTATCAGGAACTTTGAGGCTCCAAAGGATACTTCAATCAGCTTCCTGTACGTTCTAGCAAGATTTGCAAACAGTGCATAGTCGAGCAACCTTGGGCCGGTGTATTTGTAGCCCATTTCGTCCACTTCTCTTTTGTATTCTGTTTCACCAACATATCTGATAATTTCATCAAAGTCCATGTTCAGCAACTTCCTGAAGTCCTCTGCCTTCAGCAGTCTGCTCTTCATCACCTTTGTTCTTGCAACGATGTAAGCCCAAGCAGCTCTATTTCCTCTGTAGATCATGACAATCACCCTCGGTTACTCGAAAAGTATTTTCGAAACTTCACTCATCTTTTGCTCGTAAATCTGACTCACAAGTTCATCGAAGGTCAGATTTATCCTAACATCACCACTTGCATCCTCAAGAACAATTCCGCCAATGCAGTCCACATGTCCACCGTACTTGACATCCAAGTTCAGCTCCTTGATGAGCTCCTTTACAAGTTCCTCGTCCTCTGCCTTTGAGTATACAACCATCCCAGCTGTAGCGTTATTTTGGAGCAGAGTTTTCAAAACCTTCTTCTTTGTTTCCTCATCCATCTCTCTGATTCTCTGCTTGAGAAGGTTGAAAACTTCTTCAAGTATTTCTTTCTGGACGTTCAACAGTTCCCTTTTCATCTCCAGCTTGACACTCGAAATTTCCTGCTTTCTCAAGGCCTCGGCCTCTTTCTCAGCCTCCTCCCTTGCCTTCTTCAGAATCTCTTCGGCTTCAGCTTTTGCTTCAGCCAGTATCTTCTCTACCTCTTTCTCAGCCTCCTCCCTGATTCTCTTGACTTCCTCCTCGCCCTTTTGCTGAATTTCTTGCAATACCTTATCCAGTGGCATTCACTTCACCTATTAGAATGCGAACATCAGTATGAACGCAATGACCAGCCCGAAGATGACTATGGTCTCCGGTATAACTGTGAACAGAATACCGAGACCAAAGAAACCTCTGTCTTCCGCTGTTGCACCTACGGCAGCTGCACCAATTCCACTCTCACCAAGTCCAGCACCAATACCTGCCAGTCCGACTGCCAGTCCAGCTCCAACTGCAATCAAACCCTTAGCCAGTGCATCTTCCACCATTTATTCTCACCTCCTACAAACACCTCACTCCTCAATAAACCTCTTAATCCTACCAAACGGCTCGTAAAGCTTTCCTCCTCCCTCGAAGAACTTGGTAAAGAACTCTACGTAGTGTAAACGTAATGACTGTAAACCGGGGTCGAGAATGCCGAGTATTAAGTTTCCAATGTGGCCCACGACAAGTATCAGCGCTCCCAAGATTGGGATGCTGATACCCACCGGATCGATGATCTTCATCCCTATGAAGTTGACGACGAAGGCTATGTAGACCGATGAGAGGCCGATGGCCAGCAATCTGGCGTAGCTCATTATCTGTCCAAACCAAGTCAGCAGCTCCACAGCGAGAATGACACCCATTGCACCCATCTTCGGGACTTCACCCATGACGAAGAGGATGAACCAGATGACCAGCAGCGGCAGTGATGCTACATAGAACATGTTCACTCCGGCCTGCCATCCCTCCATGAGTCCCGGAAGTGGCAGTGGCGGCACATCACCCGGATCTGGACCAAGTCCAAGCTGGTAGAACACGCCAACATTGTAGGCAAAGCCGAAGATTATCATTGCCAGCCCCGTAACACCGATGATCCAAGAAAGCTTTTCAAGAATTGCATCCTTGAGACCATGTTCGACGTATACATTGTAGAAACCGAGAGCGAAACCAAAGAGGATCTTTGCAATACCTATAATGATCGTTGCAAACAGCAGAATCTTGACACCCATCTCCTCTACTCTGTCAAAGATCGGGTGGCCATGATGGAACTCGTAGAAATGCTCAAGCTGGGAGCCTATGAAGTGGATCTGGTAGGGCTCATACTCTCCGGGAACTACGAACGGGCCAAAGCACTCACCGTAGATCACTCCGAATACTATGGACATGACGCCTGCATAAACACCGATATTGAGCATCCTCTGCCATCCCTCTGTCTTGAAGACCCTCTTCAGGTACAGCGAGAGGATGGTGACAAGAAGGCCATAGCCGATATCACCAAGCATCATTCCGAAGAAGATCGGGAAGAAGATTGCAATAAACAGCGTCGGATCGATTTCCTTGTATTTAGGCACTCCAAAGGTCGTAGTTAAAAGTTCGAAGTTCCTAACTCCAACGGGGTTGTTGAGCTTTGTCGGCGGCTCACCCTCCTCTTCAAGAACCTCCACTGCAACACCATTCGAGTCCATCTGAGCCTTGAAGGTGTCAAGGGACTTTGCAGGAATGTATCCCACGAGGACAAAGGAGTACCTGGAAACCAGAGTTTTAAGCGGCAATTCGTATTTGTCCATCTGTATGCTCAGGAATTCTTCTATTGCAAGGATCGTTTCTGCTTCCTTTACCTTGATCTCCTCGATTTCTTTTTCTATCTGCTCCTTTTTACTCTGTAACGATTCGATCTCTTTCTCAATTTCCGCAATCCTTGCATCAAAGTCATCTACATCCGGAACCGGGAGTTCTCTGAAACCCGATTCCTGCAGGATTCTCAGGAATTCATCTCCGTATTCTGCCTTGACAAACACCGCAACCACGAGTTCTTTTCCGTATTCCTTGGCGAACATCTCAAATTCGCTGGTTATCTCGGAAAGTTTGCTCTCGGGATTCTCCTTTACCATACCAACGAAAACTCTCAGAGTCTTGTATCTCTTCAGCAGCCTTGCCGGAATGCCAAGTTGTTTCAGCGGCTCAATGTTGTTCAGCTCCTCCTTCAGAGAAGATACTTTTTCGTCAACACTCCTTAGATACTCAAGTTTCTCTCCAATCAGCCTCTGATACTCTTCAAGCTTCTGTTTGAGCTGTGCTTCTATTTCAGAAGCTTTATACTTTCGCTTCGGAACGATCTTTGAAGGGTCAAGTTTTAGATGCGAGATGAAGCTCCTCATTTGTACAAGGGCTCTGGAAACGTAAGATGCGCTTTCAAGTGGCTCTCCAATTCTGAAATACTCTGATTCTTCAGGTTCTTCGATGTGGACAAGGTTCATCCTGTGGAGAAGACTAGCAACTTCCTCTATCTTTTCTCTGGATCCCACTACCGAAATTTTAACCATCTTCTCCGGCTTAAGCATGTTCCACCATCCCTACGAATTCATTATAAAGAGTATCAACAGCCTTCCAGACGTTATCTTTCCCCTTTTTCGAAAATTCTTCGATTTTTTTGGCCTCTTTTTTCCTTATCTCTTCTTTTTCTGACTCTATCTGGTTTTTCATGTTGTTTAGAATCTCTTCTTTGACCTTAGCAGCCTCAGCCTCAGCACTCTCAATGATTTCCCTTGCTTTCATCTTTGCTTCAAGAATTTTGTTCTTCTTTTCCTCTTCTGCGGCTCTGATACTTTCTTCAACTTTAATCTCTGCTTCTTTAATTTTCTCAAGAATTTCTGTCCTATCCATGGTAACCACCTTGACTAAACTCTACACTTTAAAGACATTCGAAAGCCTAACCGAAGCCTATTTAAGTTTTGTTATTTTTACACAGGTTCTATTTGTAATTAAAAACGCATATTAATTATTTCAGAAAACTCAGAAACCGAAAACGGAATATAATGGGGGAGATAAAAAACACCATGAAGGTTCTCGTGGTTGATGCAGGTGGGAGGGGAAATGCAATTGCTCACGCTTTTTCAAGAAGTAAAAGAGTAAAAGAAGTTTATGTCGCCCCCGGAAATGGGGGGAGCGAATTTTTTGAAAAGTGCAGAATTTCAAAATTGAACAGGAATAAGATACCTTCAATCAGGGCTATTGATGAAATCGTAAAATTCGCCAAATCTGCAGAAGTTGATCTCGTTTACATAGGCCCAGAGGAGCCTCTGAGTCTCGGTTTGGTTGACAGGCTTGAGGAGGAGGGGATAGCAGCAGTTGGACCGAAGAAGGATGCTACGATACTTGAGGCAAGCAAGTGCTGGGCTAAAGATTTCATGAAGAAGATTGGAGTCCCTATTCCCGATTATGCTAACTTCGATGATCCTGAGGAGGCAAAGGAATACATTAGAGAGAATTTCAAAGATGGTATCGTTGTCAAGGCAGATGGGCTGGCTGCCGGAAAGGGTGTTTACGTCTGCGAGTCAATAGAGGAGGCTTTGAGAGCTGTGGATGAGATAATGGTAGAAAAGAAGTTTGGAGATGCTGGAAATAGGATAGTTGTTGAGGAAAGGTTGAGAGGAATTGAAGTTGCCTTTACTGCCGTGAGTGACGGTAAAACCGTAAAGCCATTCGGCCATGCGAAAGATTACAAGAGAGCATTTGATAGAGACGACATTGAGAGTTTAAGGGATTTTTACATCGGATTAACGAGAAAATTTTACACGAAAGCCCAGATTGAGCAGCTTTTCAGGGAGGGAAAGCTCATCAACCCAAACACAGGAGGTATGGGCGCTGTAAGTCCACATCCAGATGTTAAGGTGGAGATAGAGAGGAAGATAATGGAAATGGTCGTCGAGCCTATCGTGTCCAAGTTTAGGGAGTACGAGGGTGTCGAATTCAAAGGGGTGCTGTATCCGGTCATCATGCTTGTGGAAGAGAACGGAGAGCTGATTCCAAAGGTTCTGGAAATAAACGTGAGGGACTGTGATCCGGGGGCTGAGGCGAAGCTTCCAAGACTCGAAAGCGACATCGCCGAGATCTCTATGGCGATAATTGAAGGTGAACTTGAGAATGTGGAGATTGAATTCAGCAGTGACTGGTGTGTTGCAGTATGTGCTGTGAGCGGTGCGTTGAAGGGGAGAGAGGGATTGAAGCCCGGTTATCCTGCTGACCATTACACAAGCCAGCCGATAAGCGGTATAGAGGAGGCGATGAAGGAAGCGATAATCTACGCAAACGGTATTGAGAAGAGTAACGGGGGCTATGTGACCACAGGAGGAAGAGTTCTGACAGTTGTGGGAAAGGGAGAGAGCATAGAGGTTGCAAGGGAGAAAGCCTATTCAGCTTTAAGCAAAATCAGCTTCCCGGGAATGAGATACAGGAAAACGATAGGTCTCGATGTTGAGGAATGATTAAATTACTTTCTTCAAGTCCCCTACGGTTCCAAGGTAGAACACCTCATCCTCAACAGCATAAACCTCGATTTTTTCAGCCCTTTTCAGGATAGGGGATAGAAAGGAATTCTGGAGGACATCACTACCGCTCATCAGTGGCGAGAAAGCAGGTAAAACTATTTTGGAGCTGTCAGCGACAAGATAGCACGGGAAGGAGTATAAAGCCCCTCTCACTCTGATCTTAACAGCTGGATGCTCGTGTCCCATTATCACCCTTTCGAATTCCGAATCTTTGTGCCCATGAATCACGTAGTAATCTCCCACCTTAACGTACTCCTTCAGCTCTATTCCATACTCAGCCAGAATTGACGCCAGAAAATTGTCATGATTCCCCCTTACGACTTCCAGATTTACATCGACAGACTCAATAAATTCTCTCACGTCTTCCCACTCGTATGGTAAATTCCTGCTAAATTCATGTTTCAGATCGCCTGCAACTATCAATTTGTTTACATTATATTTATCAATAATCTTTTTTACATCCTCTACAATTTCTTTAACCTGCATTCTCGGAATCGCCACACCCCTATTCTGCATAACATTCTCAAATCCGAGATGCAGATCGGCGATGATTGCAGTGTTATCAACAATCGCAGCTTTTTCGGGAGTCAGGCATATGCTATTGATAACAACTCTTCTCATCATAAAATAATGAAACGCAAAAGTTTAAAATCCCTTTGAGCACCATAGTCAACACTTTGTGTGGGGAATATCAAATGACCCATCTGCTAATCAGCGGGCCGCCGGGGACTGGAAAGTGCAAAATACTGGAACTAGTATCAAGCGAGTTCAAGAATGTAGTGTGGGTCACAACACTATCCAGTGCCGAATTCGTGAGAAAAAAGCTTGGAAGGGATGATGTTTGGATTATAGACACCTTCACATGGGGAAAGAAAGATGGTAGGAAAGAGAGAGATGTCGTAGTTTCCAACCCACTCAACCTGAATGAGGTTAGTCTTGCAGTAAATAAAGTCTTAGACGGGATAGATGGAGAATACCTCCTCGTCATGAACTCGATTTCCGGACTTTTGATTTATCACAGCTACCAGAGACTTCTACACTTTTTGAGAGCCATCCTCGTGAGAGTAGAAAATGAGGAATCTCACAGCATGTTTTCTCTTGTAAAGCACGCCCACGAAAAGAGTGTTGAAGTTTCAATATCAATGTTCTTCCCGAATATTGTTGATACAGAAGGGAACGCTGTAAAGGTAATCAAATCGAGCATTCCGCTTGAGAAAAATGAATTTGATTTCAAAGATGCGAAAGGTATTATAAAGAAGATGTTGCTTGAAAGTTTATGAGCGACGTTTTTTACGTAAATCCAAGAGCAGAGGTTACAGACCCTGCGAGATGGTACCAGCCTAACTTGAGTATGGTAAGAAAGCTTGAGAAGTTGATTGACGAGAGTGGAGTCCTTGATGTAGTGTCAAAAGGGGATCTGGTAGCGGTAAAAACCCATTTTGGCGATAGGGGAACTACAAAAACGATAAGGAGTGTTTTTATCAGGAGTGTAGTTGAGAAGGTTAGAGAGATTGGAGGAAGACCCTTTGTCACTGAAACCACGGGACTGGGGTTGACGAGGTTGAGAAGTACAGCTTTTGGAAGACTGGAAATTGCCGAAGAGAATGGTTACACTCAGCAAACGGTTAGGGCTCCGATAATAATAGCAGACGGGTTACTCGGATTCGACTTCGTTGAAGTGCCTGCAAAGGGCAAGTATCTTGATAAGGTATATGTTGCGAAGGCCATAGCAGAATGCGATGCAGTTATCTGCGTCACGCACTTCAAACTCCATATGCAGGCGGGAATAGGAGGGAGCATAAAGAATGTTGGAGTGGGATGTGTTGCGAAGCCCTCAAAATTCGACATACACATGTCGAAGTATCCTGAGATAAATGAAAAGTGCACGAAATGTGATAAATGCATTGAAATTTGCCCTGCAAATGCGATTGAGGATTACAGGATCGTGGAGGAGAAATGTCTGAAGTGCACAGGCTGTGCAGAGGTTTGCGAGTATGATGCAGTAAATCTTTACTGGACTGTTGGCAGAGAGGTAGGAGAGAGGATCGTTGAATGTGCAAGAGGCGTTATGGATATTAATAGCAATTTCGCCTACCTCAACTTCCTGATGGACATAACCCCTCACTGCGACTGCCATCCCTTCAGCGACATTCCGATAGTTCCAGATTTGGGAATTCTGGCATCGAAGGATATGGTGGCGATTGACAAGGCGAGCGTTGACATGTACATGAGGGCAGAGGCAATCAGAGGTGCATTGCTTGAAAAAGAGAGGTTCTGGCCGTGGACGGATGTTGATGGTGTGCTGGAATACGCCAGTGAACTCGGACTCGGTAGCTTGGATTACAGGTTGGTGGAAGTGGAGTAATGGAAGCTAATCAAAAACGTCCAGCACATCGAGCTTCTCAACTCTCCCATTTACTCCGAGAATCGATGAAAGGCTCGGCTGGGTTCTCCCATCGTCCCCGCTGACAAGCTCCTTTATGTAAAGCCCCGCCTCAGCATCGATTTCTACTACAGCAACTCTGCCTGAGTGGAAGAGCAACTTTGTGTCGTAGACCCTTCTTACCCTAACCCTGTCAGACCTCCTGTGCACAACCCTTTTCGGCGTTCTCTGCCTAATTTCACCTTTTAAGCTTTCAAGAGCCTTGATCAAGCTCTCTGTGCTCACTTCATCATCAAAAGCGATCTTCACCCTATACCTCTTTCTGTGTCTCTCCATCTTAACCTCTCTGACCATCTTGGAATCAGTGTACTCCAGTCCGAGAACCTTCACTTTACCCCTTGCGTATTCATTGATTGTCCTCTCAAGCTCTTCGAGATCAACAAATCTTTTTCTGGGATCTATCACCTCGAGGACAAAAGGCCTACCCCTTCCAAGCATTCTGGCATCAACATCCTCCCTTCCTGCTCCATGCAGCTTTGCATCCTTTGCCTTAAAAATTCCGATTGTCGGAGTTGAGATCAGCTCTTCAACCGACGTTCCGTACTTCTTCCCCGTGAAATTACAGATTTCACACCCCTTGCCCATACAAAAGCCGCATATCCACCTCGTCTGAGATATGTTTCTGACTCTCTTGATATATCTCCCATATATATAAACCGGCCTTACCTGAAGCTCAAAATTGAACGTTTCCAGATCAAAAATTACGTTTATATCAGGTTTCGGACTTCTAATCTTCCCACTTAATTCCGAAATTTTTCTTCCGAGACTGTCGTTAAATTCCCTTTTCATATTATACTCAATCCCTCTACCCTTTAGCAATTCATGCAAAGCCCTTGCGCTTCCCCAAACTCTGCTGCCCACGTTGAATGTCTGAAATTCATAACCGGAAAGCTTTTTCACAATACTTTTTGCAAACTCCTCAACCCTGTCGAATGCGTTGCAGCATGCCTCACACTCCTCCGAAAGCTCACCCTTTCCGATTAACGAAAGACACTGCCTGCAGAGACGCACGTGTTAAAGTTTAGAGTAATGAATTTAAAACTGCTTGTATCAGACCAAATCATGGGGCTGAAAGACCTGCTGTTGGAGCTTTACGACACAGCAAACTCAAAGGAATGGAGGCCATGGGAACTTCAAAGCAGGCTGAGAGAGATTTACGAGAACGTTATAGCGGTAGGAGACGACCTCTCTTTCACAGTAAAGCTCGACAAGGAATTGAGAAAGGCCGAACTTAAAAGCTTTGGTGGGAGGAAGTGTAAAATGCACCCTTTCAAAACCGCTTGGAGATTCAGTAAAGGATTTGTAGCCTTTGAAGGAAAATTTTTGAGGATAAGCAGAGAACTTGACAAAAAATTGCTTTCAGAAATTCTCGACGCTATCCTGCCTGAGGGCTGAGAATGCCCTGAAGCTTCTTCTGCGTTTCAGCAAACCTCTCTCTCAGCTTTTCCTCCTGCCTCTGAAGTGTCTTTATCCTTATCTCGTAGGTTTCCTTCTTTTCTGTCAGTTCCTTTATCACGTCCTCCTTCTTCTCCTTAACCAGCACGTTGCCCACTGCTTTGTAAACCGGAGCTTCATCCTCTATCTTCTGCAACTCTTCAAGTGCCTGTTCTGCATCTCTCAACAAAGCTTCAACCTGAGCTCTCTGAGTGATTACAGCCTGAAGCTGCTGCTGAAGCTGCTGAAGCTGTGCAACCAGATTCTGAACCTGCGGGGGAAGTTCACCCATTCTCCAACACCTCGCTTATCTCGATACTCATTTTGATTAGCCGCAGCCAAGAGTTTATGGCTGCTCTCAAATCCGAAACATCATCTGCATCGACTTCTAATACCAGCTTTCCACCAGATTGATAAACCTTTGCCCTGCTTATCGAACCCATCTCTTCCGGCTTAATACTTCTCAGGATTGTGTCATCAATTCCACCAATTTTGACTTCGGCTCTGGCTTTCACATGGGATTTTGGTCTGTGGGTTTTAAAGCCTTATTACAACTAACTTTTTTATACACTCCCGAAGCTTGAACATCATGCCAGAGGAGATCGAGGTAAAGATACCCAAGGAGGTTTACGAAAAGATCGAGGAAAGGATCAGGGACACAGAATTCAAGTCGGTTGATGAGTACGTAACCTACGTGCTAAGAGAGGTTCTCGCAAGCTTAGAAGAGGAGGAAGAAGAGGTTTTCACGGAGGAGGAAGAGGAGAAAGTTAAGGAGAGGCTGAGGGCTCTCGGTTACCTGGATTAGTATGAAGCTGTTCGTTGCTGGTCTGGACTCTGCCCCACCCGAACTCCTCTTCAGCGAGTTCATAGATGATCTGCCAAACATCAAGAAACTCCTCTCGGATTCAGTTTACGGCCCCATGAAAAGCAGCATTCCTGCAATAACAATTCCAGCGTGGATGTGCATGGCTACTGGCAAAACACCAGGTGAGCTTGGCCTTTACGGGTTCAGGCACAGGAAGAAGAACAGCTATAAAGACATCTGGATAGCACACAGCTTAACGGTAAAGGAGAAAACTGTGTGGGATTATCTGGGAGAGAAAGGCTACAGATCCATAGTTATCGGTATCCCCCCCTCCTATCCTCCAAGAAAAATCAATGGGATAATGGTTGGTTGCTTCATAACTCCAGATTCATCTGTTAACTATACCTACCCTCAGAGCATCAAAGGTGAAATCGAGAAGGTTGTTGGTGAGTACATATTTGATGTTGTTTTCAGAAAGGATGAGAGAGATGAGGTGAAGGAGAAAATATGGGAAATGACCGAAAAGCGCTTTGAACTCATCAGACACTTTATCCAGACTCAGGACTGGGATCTGCTGTGGTTTGTGGAAATTGGACTTGACAGAATTCATCATGCGTTCTGGAAGTATTTTGATGAGAACCACCACCTCCATGAGCCCAACAGTAGGTATAGAAACGTCATCCCTGACTACTACAGACTGTTAGATAAAGAACTCGGAAAGACTCTGAAATTGCTTGATGAGGACACGGCAGTGATGATAGTCTCTGATCACGGAGTTAAGGCGATGAAGGGTTGCTTTGCTGTAAACCAGTGGATGATCGATGAGGGTTTGCTCAAAGCTGAATACGGTAATGGGGTCAGGAAATTCGAGCAGCTTGACGTTAAATGGAGAGACACAACAGCATGGGCTTGGGGAGGTTACTACGCCAGAGTTTTCCTGAATGTGAAGGGTAGGGAGGCTGAGGGTGTTGTCAGACTCTCAGAGTATGATAAGGTTAGAGAAGAAGCGACAGAGATGATAAAATCCATCAGAGGGCCGAACGGAGAGAGATGGGAAACTAAGGTTTACTATCCTGAGGAAATCTATCCTGTGGCAAAAGGTGATAAGCCCGACCTGATGGTCTACTTCGACAACCTCTCTTGGAGATCAGCGGGAACTGTCGGGTGGGAGTCGTATTATCTGCTGGAAAATGACACTGGCCCGGATGATGCTGTTCACTCCGAATACGGTGTGTTTTCCTTAAAAGTGCCCGGCATGGAAGGAGGAAAGGTTGTGGAATGCGAGATATACGATGTGGCACCAACAATTCTTAAGATGTTCGACATAAAGACGGATCTGAAGGGGAAGAGCTTGGTATGAGCTTCGTAATCTGGATTACCGGGCCAAGTGGTGCGGGAAAGACTACACTTGCTAAGGCAATCGTTGAGAAACTGCAGTCCATGGGTTACACTGTTGAACACCTTGATGGAGATAAGGTGAGGTCAAAGCTTTATCCAGACCTCGGATTCAGCAAGGAAGAGAGGGAAATGCACAACAAGGTTGTTGTAGAGATGGCGAACCTGCTTGCAAAAAATGGGGTTATCGTGGTGGTTTCCGTAATCTCTCCCTACAAAGAGTGGAGGGAGTTTGCAAGAAGAGAAATTGGCAGATTTGTAGAAGTTTACCTGAGATGTCCCCTTGAAGTTAGAATCCAGAGAGACCCAAAGGGTTTGTATGCTAAGGCGCTCAGAGGAGAGATCAAAGGCTTGACGGGTTTTGACGGTGTTTATGAGGAACCTGAAAACCCTGAGGTTGTTCTCGATACAGACAGGACGAGCGTCGAGGAGGAGGTTGAGGCGATACTTGAAAAGCTGAAGGAGCTCGGATACCTTTAGCTACCCCAGAACCTCCTCGTTCTGACGTAGTTCCTCTCAGCCTCAATCAGAGCTTTGAAGAAATCATCCTCTGTCAGGTAAAACTTAGAAAGAATTCTTGCAGCAGTTTCAGCCCCTATGCCGTAAGTGGATAAAGCGTAAACAGCCATCTTTCCATAGCTCATCACGAGATTTGCCAGTCTGAAAAGCTCCTCTTTTTTGAACTCCTTAACATCCCTTCTTGAATTGAATACTGCAATCATCCTCGACCCGCACCGTATGCACGTGAATCTGCTGAAATCTGAAACTTTCTCGGTATAGCTCGCCTTGCAGTTCAGACAGTAAACCCTGCAGGTCTCCTTTTCAAGCCTCTTTTTGAAAGCTTTCAGTATCGCCTCAGACGACCTCACGGCAAGAACGTCAATTGCTCTCTGCCTCGAAGCCGTGCTAATCGGACTTAGCTCGCTGTAAACTGATATATCGATTTCTTCGTTTCTGATGCCACTGAAAACTTCTCTTGCTTTTTCCAGATCCATCTTCTCAAGGAAAATCTCTCTGAGAGCCTCTCTGTAAACTGGAGTGTCTCTGAGCTTCAGAACGAGGTTTCTGAGGTTAATCCTGCTCAACTCGTCCTCCTTGTCAATCAGTCCAAACTTTCTTGCAGCATTTACAACCTTCCACTGCATCAATCTCGTGTCGAAAACTGCCCTTTCAGCCAGAAATTCTACGCTATCTGGCTCCACGGACTGAATTACACTCAAAACTTCATCTGGCCTTGAAGGAGAAAGCTTTATGCGATATGGATCGATCTCAACCGCAACGCTGCTTCCTCTCCTTGCTGATAGTAGTAAAGCAAGTATTCTGCCGATGGTCTCGTTAACCTTGTGTCCGAAGCAGGCGTTGACAACCACCATCCCCTCCGAACCATCCACAACGATATGAGAGTCGGACGGAATCGAAAAACCCCTTTCAATCTGTTTGGATATTACATCAACCACAAACTTGGCTGCATTTTCATTTGTGAATTCCAGAAGAGCTTCAATCGCTCCTCTCTTCCCTTTAACTCTGACATTTCCTGCAATCCAGTTTCTCAGAACTCCGACATCCTGAGCAACTTCAAAAGGCACTGGAATTTCCTCACCAGCCCATGAAGGAATTTCGCCCTCCATCGCTACTGGCTCAACCTTCACAACGTCCTCAACGCTCAGAACCTTCCATAGCTCCCCCTTCATCGCAAAAATTTCACCACTGAATGTTGAAAGGAAGCTCTCGTCGAGAGATCCGATGGTTCTGCCCGTGGTGATATCAACGACCTTATATCTTTTCTCATCCGGAATCATCGAGATGTTGCTGTAAAAGTACCTTCTCGTGTTCCTCCTCGCTCCAATCTCTCCATCATCGTAGAATATTTTCCCGATGTTACTCAGATACTCGCAGATTTTCTCAAAATCCTCAAAACTGAGAGTTCTGTATGGATAAGCTTTCCTGATTATTCTGTAAGCTTTTTCGGCGTCAATTCTTCCGTATTCAAGAGCCAATGCACATATCTGGTTGGCAAGAACATCAAGGCTACCAAAGTGTATTTCTGCGTCCTCAAGCAACCCCTCCTTCGCCCTTCTGACTATCGCAATCGACTCCAGTATGTCATCAAAGCTGCTGGCAACGATGTAACCCCTCGAAATCCTCCCCAAACCATGTCCACTCCTCCCGACTCTCTGAACGAGCCTCACAACCTGTCTCGGACTGCCGTACTGTATAACCACATCCACATGCCCGATATCGATCCCAAGTTCCATTGACGATGTGCAGATTAGAGCTTCAAGCTCACCCCTCGCAAACCTCTCTTCAGCCTCAACCCTCGCTTCCCTCGAAAGGCTGCCGTGATGAACTTCAGCCTTTACCAGCTTTTTCAGCTTTATACCGAGAGCTTCAGCGGTCTGTCGGGTATTTACGAATATCAATGCAGATCCGTGCTCTTTCACAACATCAGCAATAAATTTCAGTTCGGCAGCGATTTCCTCATCAATCCCAAGCTCCTCCGCTATCCCACTATCGAGTCCGGGCTTCACAACCCTTACATCATACTCCTTCTCAGCCCTCCACTCGATAACCTCTGCGTTCGCTCCCAGAAACCTCGAAACAACTTCTGGCTTGCTGACCGTTGCTGAAAGGCCTATGGTCTGGAACTTTGCAATCTCCCTTAACCTCTCAACTGCTATGCTAAGCTGCACGCCTCTCTCACTATCGATGAGCTCGTGAATTTCATCTATGACGACGAACTTCACATTTCTCAGAGCTTTCTTGAGTTTTTTGCCGAGAAAAAGAATCTGGAATGTTTCGGGCGTTGTGATAAGTACCTGAGGTGGCTTTTTTGACTGTCTTGCCCTCACGTTCTCCGGTGTATCTCCGTGCCTAACATCCACAGTTATTTTAAGCATCTCGGAGATCTTTCTTATTCTCCTCAGCATATCTCTGTTCAAAGCTCTCAAGGGTGTGATATAGATGGCAATAATCCCCTCCTTTTTATCCATCCCGATTATTCTGTCAAAAACAGGGATCAAAGCTGCCTCTGTTTTCCCACTACCTGTCGGGGCTATTATGAGTGCATCTCTGCCTGAAAGTATCTTTCTGTATGCTTCAGTCTGTAGATCAGTCAGCCTTTCTATTCCTGCAGCTTTCAGTGCATCCATTAGCTTCTTACCCACCATCGCAGATTTGAAGTAGGTCAGGGAGAATTTAATTTTTTCTGACAGAAAAACTTAAAAATTTTTCAAATAAAACCCATCCATGGTAAAGATTGATGAAGTTGACATAAAAATTTTGAGGGAACTGCAAGATGATGCAAGAAAGAGCCTGAAGGAGATTGCGGAAAAAGTTGGTGTAGCTGAGGGCACGGTTTATAATAGAATAAACAAGCTGAAGAAAGCTGGAGTGATAAAGAAATTTATCCCTGTGATCGACTATACTTATCTTGGCTATGACATAATTGCTGTTATCGGCATCACAGCGGAAGGAGGATATCTGGTGGAGATTGAGAAGGAAATTGCAAAGGAAAAGAATGTTACCGCAGTTTACGACGTTACCGGGGAGTACGATATTCTTGTAGTTGCAAAATTCAAGAACAGAGAGAATCTCAACTCATTCGTGAAAAGAATTGCAGGAATGGAGAAAGTGATGAAAACCTACACCATGCTCGTGCTGAACGTTGTGAAAGAGACACACCTCATCGAGATTTAGTCAGGTGGTGTACTCTGAGTTCAACTTTACATAATCATAGCTCAAATCACAACCTATTGCGAAGCCTTTCCCCTTCCCCTTTTCCAGTTCAATCTTTATTACAAATTCTTCACTGTTCTTCAGTAACTCCCTCGCCTCCCTCTCATTCCCCACTGGCCTACCGCAATCAACGAGCAAAACTCTGTCGGTTTGATTTTCAAAGGATAGCGTTATCTTCTCATCCACATCTGCCCCACTGTATCCAACAGCAGCAACTATCCTTCCCCAGTTTGGATCACATCCGAAAATTGCTGTTTTCACAAGCAGAGAGCTTGCAACAGTCCTAGCAATTCTGTCAGCATCTTCGTCACTCGCTGCACCATCAACAGCGACCTCAAAAACCCTCGTCGTCCCTTCTCCATCCCTCGCCATCTGCTTGGCAAGGCTGTAGCAGACCTTTTCAAGTTCCTCCTCAAAAATTCCCGCATCCACCCTTTCCCTGCCAGTGGAAACCAGAAGAACCGTGTCGTTTGTTGAGGTATCCCCATCAACCGTTAGTCTGTTAAAGGATCTGTCAACGGCTTTTCTCAGCATCTCATAAAGCTCTCCGCTGTCAAATTTTGCTGAGGTGAAGATGAAGCAGAGCATTGTAGCCATGTTTGGAGCAATCATCCCAGCCCCTTTCGCCACTGCCGCAATCCTCGCTTTTTCCGAACAAGTCTTCTTAACGAACCTGTCAGTGGTAATTATCGATCTTGCGAAATTGTCCGCATGAGCCTTGGTATTTCCCAAACCAGCATAAACTTCAGGGGCTTTCACCCTTATCCATTCCATGTCGAGCCTTCTACCTATCACGCCCGTTGATGCCACCGCTACCTCCCACTCATTGCAGCCAAAAAGCCCTGCAGCTATCCTGCACATCTCCCTCGCATCCTCAATCCCCTGCTCGCCTGTAAAGGCGTTGGCATTTCCACTGTTTACGATTATTCCCTTCACGTATCCGTCCGCTATGTTCTCCGTGCAGACAATTACCGGAGCAGCCTTTATTTTGTTCCTCGTGAAAACTCCAGCGACCGTACCGCTGCATTTCACCAGCCCAAGACCGAACTTCCCCTCTTTGACTCCGTTGCAGTAAACTCCCGCAATATCTGTGATTTCCATATTACATTTTTGTTATGCAGTAAATAAATTGTTTTATATATCTCTATCAGCAGTCAGGACACATTGTGGTGAGGATTTCAGGATACAAGAGGCTTTATCAACGATCTACCAGCTTTTTTCTTAATTTTTATAAGTTCTAAAATGATTAGCCCTGACTGTAAGTGCTAAAAAATTCCAGAAAAATTTTAAAGTCAGAACATGATGGAGGATTAATGATTGATGGGTTGCCAACGCTCGACGATATCAACTTTTATGACAAATTTGTTCTTCTGAGGCTGGACGTGAATGCGCCAATCGTGAACTCCACAATCCTCGACACAACAAGATTTGAAAGTCACCTGCCGACAATTGAAGAGCTTTCTGACACAAAACTGGTGCTGCTAGCCCACCAGAGCAGACCGGGAAGAAAGGACTTCACAACCCTCGAAAGCCACGCTTTGACGCTTTCAAGACTTCTCGGCAGAAAGGTTGACTACATTGACGAGATATTCAGTAGAAACGTGATCCAGAGGATCAAGGAAATGGAGAGCGGCGAAATTCTTTTACTTGAAAATGTGAGGTTCTACTCGGAAGAACAGCTTAACAGAAGTGCTGAAGAACATGCCGAATCGCACATGGTCAGAAAGTTGAAGGGTCTTTTTGATATTTTTGTCAACGACGCATTCTCCGCTTCTCACAGAAGCCATGCCTCTCTTGTCGGTTTTGTTCCTGTCATCCCCTCAGTTGTTGGAAGACTTGTGGAAAAAGAAGTGTCTGCTTTAAGCAAGGCGTTGAAGGGAGAAGGAAGAAAATTATTCATTCTAGGCGGTGCAAAAATCAAAGATTCTGTGAAAGTTCTGAAAAATGTTCTTGAGAACAACATAGCGGACAAGGCGATCCTGACTGGTGTGGTTGCCAACTACTTCCTGATGCTAAAGGGTGTGGATATCGGAGAGGTTAACAGAAAGGTTGTGGAAGATAACAAGGAGGGTGCGAATGACGAGGAGATGAGAGCTTTGCTCGAAAAGTATTCTGACCGAATAGTTCTTCCGGTTGATTTTGGTGTGGAAAAAGATGGTGTTAGAGCAGACGTTCCAGTAGGCAATTTTGATGGTAAACTCAGAATAATGGATATCGGGCTTGAGAGCGTAAATCAATTCTCAAGTTTGATACCTGAATTCGACTATGTGATCATAAATGGACCTGCCGGAGTTTTTGAAGATGACAGATTTTCTCTGGGGACTTATGAAGTTTTGAAGGCTGCAACAAAGGCCAAATATTCTGTTGTAGGGGGAGGACACATCGCATCGGCAGCGAGGTTGTTTGGCCTAGCTGAGAGATTTAATCACGTCTCTACAGCAGGGGGGGCTTGTATAAGGTTTCTGAGTGGCGAAAGACTGGCAGCCCTTGAAGTAATAAATGAATACTGGATGAAGAAGTGGGGCAAGCAGCAGGAATTCTAAACATTTTAAAATTTCAATCAGATAAAATCATTTACAGTTCTGATTTCCTAAAGGATTAATCAGAGCGTTTTTTAGTTGGGAAAAAGTTAAATACTATGGATAAATCTCAAATGAAGAGGTGTGAAGAATGAACGTTAAAGAAGAATATGAAAGAAAGCTTATCAGTCCTGAAGAGGCTGCAGGGCTTGTAGAGAATGGTATGCACATAGAGCTTGGAGGATCTGCCAACACTGCTCTAATCATCGACAAGTACCTTGCAAAGAGGAAGGACGAGCTTAAAAAAGTGAAGGTTGGCACTTTTATCGATCTCGCCAATTATGAATTTCTGAAAGCGGATCCAACGGGTGAAGTTTTCGAGTGGTCGAGCGGTTTTCTTTATGCCCCAGTAAGGCCTCGCAGTAAAGAGCTTGGGCCATGCGTTTTCAGACCCAACCTCTACCACGATGTTCCGAAAATAGTGAGGGAGTTCTCTCGCGAGTACGAACCGATAGACATTGCTTATCTTGTCACTACACCAATGGACAAGCACGGTTACTTCAACTTCGGCCTAACCTGCTCTCATCTAAAAGCGCTGGCAGAGGTTGCCAAGAAGGTCGTTGTTGTTGTCAAGGAAAACATGCCTTGGGTGAATGGTGGATATGATGAGTGCATCCATATCTCTGAGGTTGATTATATTGTAGAAGATAACGAAATGCCTTTACCATTCCTGCCCTTCACCATGCCACCGTCGAAAGAGGATGAGATGATTGCCGAAAACATCTTAGAGGCAGAGTCGAAGGGGAGGAGATTGATTCAGGACGGCTCAACAATTCAGGTTGGAATTGGTGGATTGCCCGACACAGTTGTTAGGATGCTGAAGGAGGCTGGCTACAAGGATCTCGGTGTGCACACTGAAATGATCGGAGATGGCACTCTTGAACTCATCGAGGAGGGGATAGTTACGAACAGCAAAAAGACGCTCGATAAGGGCAAGAGTGTCTTCACATTCGCCTTTGGCAGTCTCAAGCTCTACGAGTACCTCGACAGAAATCCAGAGGTTGCTACATACCCGGTTGATTACACCAACGACCCCTTCATCATCGCTCAGCAGCCCAAAATGTTCTCTCTCAACCAGGCTGCTCAGGCTGACCTGATGGGTCAGATAAACTCGGAGCAGATGGGAATAATATCACCCACGGGCAAGCTTTACCAGGTCAGCGGGACTGGTGGGCAGCTTGACTTCGTGATGGGATGTCTTTTCAGCAGAGACAGGCAGGGAGCAAGTGTTATTGCAATGTACTCGACATACAACGGCTCTTCCAGAATCGTTCCGATTCTGCCAGCAGGTTCTGCAGTCACAGTTCCGAGAAGCATGGTTCAGGTTGTTGCAACGGAGTGGGGAGTTGCGTATCTCAAAGGATTGACAGTAAAGGACAGAGCTATAGCCATGATTCACCTCGCCCACCCAGACTACAGGGACTGGCTTGAAGAGGAGGCGAGGAAGCTCGGCATATTCCCGCCGAACTACACGATACCAGCCGGAACACCTGAGTGGATTCTGTATAAGAGAGATTAATCTTACCTCCTCTATTTCAGCTAAAACTTAAAAGCGATGCGACAAACATTCAGCATGGATATCCGCAATGCTGCTCTCCTTGCTGCATGCATTTCATCATTTCTCACCCCCTTCATCGGCTCCGCAACGAATGTTGCCCTGCCATCAATCGGTAGGGAATTTGAAGTTGATGCGATCACCCTTGGCTGGGTTGCCACCTCTTATCTGCTTGCAGCCGGAATGTTCTCGGTACCTTTCGGAAGGATTGCAGACATAAAGGGGAGAAAGAAAGTCTTCGTTGCCGGACTTGCCACATTCACTCTCGGATCAGTTCTTTCAGCCATTGCTCCCTCGGCCGAATCTCTCATAGTCTTCAGAGTTCTTCAAGGGATTAGCGGGGCGATGATATTCGCCACTGCCGTTGCAATTCTCACATCCGTATATCCTCCGGCTAAGAGGGGAAAGGCGATAGGCATCAATACCGGAGCGGTTTACACTGGCCTAAGCCTTGGACCTTTTCTTGGTGGTTATCTGACTCAGAATTTCGGATGGAGGTGCGTGTTCCTCTTCAACGGCTTCTTAGGGATTTTGGGTCTGCTGATATCTCTGCTATATCTGAAGGAAGAGTGGGCGGATGCGAGGGAGGAGAGGTTTGACTTGCTGGGTTCAGTAATCTACGCGCTCATGCTCCTCTCTCTGATCTATGGCTTTTCGGAGTTCAAAGTTCCGTTTCTCATCGCTGGATTCATTCTGCTGTTCGCATTCTTGATTTACGAGAGCAGAAGAGAGTATCCTGTATTCGAGGTCAGGCTGCTGAAAAGAAATCTTACATTCTCTCTTTCAAGCCTTGCCGCACTGCTAAACTACGCTGCAACTTTCGCTGTGGGCTTTCTCATGAGTTTGTATCTGCAGTACATCAAGGGATTCGATGCTCAGCAGGCTGGACTGATACTCATTTCTCAGCCTGTTATAATGGCTCTCTTCGCTCCATTTTCTGGTTGGTTGTCTGACAGAATAGAGCCAAGAGTTGTGGCGTCAGCGGGAATGGCCGCTACAACGCTTAGCCTCTTTTTATTCACCGGCATAACAATGGAAACAGATCTGAAGATGATAATAGCTAATCTCATGTTCCTTGGATTCGGCCTAGCACTGTTCAGTTCTCCAAACACCAACGCAATAATGAACTCGGTCGAGAGGAAGTTTTTCGGGATTGCATCAGCAACCGTGGCGACCATGCGATTGGTTGGGCAGACACTCAGCATGGCACTGGTTATGTTCGTTTTCTCCCTTTTCATCGGAAGGGCCGAGATAACTCCCGAATACTACCCTCAGCTAATACAGAGCGCAAAGCTTTCCTTCACAATATTCACAGCCCTATGCTTTGTGGGAATTTTTGCCTCTCTGGGGAGGGGAAAGGTAAGAACGTAAAAGTAAACTTTATCAAATGTCCATCTAAGTTGATCTCGTGAGACTTACCGCGATAATACCCCTGCTCCTGATCTTCAATCTGCTGGCAGTAGTGCTGGCTCTTGGAGTTGGTAGCTCAGGCTATGACCAGATTTTTAGGATACTCACCAACAAAGCTGATGATACAACAAAAACCATAGTTTTTGGTTACAGACTGCCGAGATTGCTGCTTGCAATGATTGCCGGAGCCTCTTTATCGGCAAGCGGATGTGCGATGCAGGCGTTGTTCAGAAACCCTCTCGCAGAGCCCTACATACTCGGTGTGGCGAGTGGGGCGAGCGTTGGTGCTGCCCTCTCTGTAGCCCTCAGCATTGGAGCTATTCATTCAAGGTTGGTCTTTGCCTTTTTCTCAGCCCTGTTTACAGCGTATCTGGTGTATCTCATAGGAACCTCAAGCCGCTTCAGAGACCAGACATATGCGATTCTTCTTGCAGGAGTGGCGATAGCTTCCTTTTTCTCAGGTCTCACGTCCCTGCTCATTTACTTCGCAGCACAGAGCATGCATAAAGTTGTATTCTGGCTTATGGGCAGCTTTTCGAACCCACAGTGGGAAGAAGTCTACTTTGCACTCCCCATTACAATTGCGGGAATTGCCTATCTGCTGATAACATCCTGGAACCTCAACGCTCTACTTTTGGGTGACGAGCATGCTGCTGCAGTGGGAATAAATGTTGAGAGGTACAGGAGATCCCTGATAGCGGTTGTAGCCCTCCTCACATCTGCTACGGTTGCTGTAAGTGGGGTTATCGGATTTGTTGGTATTATAATTCCCCATACAGTTAGAATGATGGTAGGAGAAGAACATCAGCGATTGCTTCCCTCAACCATTCTGCTTTCAACAGCCTTCATGCCCGCAATAGATATTTTTGCCAGGATATCCACCAGTGGAGAGCTACCAGTGGGAGCAATAACAGCAATGCTCGGTGGCCCGTTCTTCCTATACTTACTTATGAGGAGGTCGATATGAAACTCAAAGTTGAAGATGTGGTTGTTAGGCTTGGCAGCAGGGATGTGCTGAAGGACGTAACCTTTGAGGTAAAGGAGGGCGAGCTTGTTGCTCTGCTCGGTCCAAACGGAAGCGGAAAATCAACCATTCTCAGAACAGTATTCGGCGTCCTCAAACCCATGAAAGGCGTTGTGATGCTCGACGGAAAGGAAATTGGAAGTGTTGAGAGTGCTGCAAGGATACTTGGTTATCTTCCGCAGGATACTCCGATTACCAACCTGAAGGTGTTGGACATTGTACTGCTCGGAAGAACTCCATACATGAGCAGCAGTTTGAGAAGGCCAGACGAGAGTGATTATAGGGTGGCAAGAAAGGCACTTGAAGAAGTTGGGCTGGAGGATTTTGCAGATAGGGTCTTTTCCGAGTTGAGTGGGGGAGAGAGGCAAAAGGTTATGCTTGCAAGAGTCTTTGCCCAGCAGCCGAAGATAATGCTTCTGGACGAGCCGACTGCACATCTCGATATAGCGGCTCAGATTGAGATAATGGAGATCGTAAGGCAAAAGGTTGAAGAGGGTAAGTCAGCTATTGTTGCAATTCACGATATAAACCTTGCATCGTCCTTTGCTACTCATATTCTAATGGTCAAAGATGGTAAGATTGTGTATGCGGGGAAGGCAGAGGATGTGATTACCGAGGAAAGCATACGGGATGTTTTTGGAGCTGAAGTGAGTGTCAGGAGGTATGGAAGGGGTGTTTATGTCGTTCCGAAATTAAAGCCAGTTGGCGGGCAGAAAAGGATCCATGTGATATGTGGAGGGGGGAGTGGCCAGAATATTCTGTATGCTCTGGCTGAAGCTGGATTCAGGGTTTCAGCGGGTGTCGTGAATGTCCTCGACTCAGATTGGGAGGTTGTTTCGGAACTCGGAGAGGTTATTGACGAGGCCCCGTTCTCGCAGATAAGTGACTCAGCACATGAGAGAAACCTCCGAATGGTTGAGGAGAGCGATGCAGTAATTCTTGCAAATTTGAGTGTCGGGTGGGGCAACTTCAGGAATCTTTTGGCTGCAAAACACGCCGCAGAGCTTGGTAAGCTGATTGTTGTGAATGGTACTCCATTCAACCAAAGAAACTTTGTTGGGGAGAGCGCTGAAAGAATTTACGAGGAAATTCTAAAAAAAGCGATAGTTGTTGGCGGAGAGGGGGATGTTCTGGATGCCATACGAAAATTACTGGGTTGACGATAGAACTCTAATAGTTTCTGGAGACTTTTTTGGAGTTAGCACCGGCCTGCATGGGGGATGGAAGAAGGTTAGATACGCGTTCAACCACACCGTTGATGATACCTTCTCTTTTTCAGACCCAGTCGAATACCTCAGAAAGGTTGCGGGGCGGTATGGTCTCAAGTCCTACTTCGGACTTCTTACTTCAGTACCGATGAGCAACCTGAGTGTAAAGAGCTGCGGTGACGTTACAGCATTCGTGACGGCAGGAGTGAAGAATCCCAACGAAAGGATAGGGACGATAAACATAATAGCGGTGTTTGACTGCAGATTGAGCAGGGCAGCCATGCTGAACGCTATAATAACAGCAACCGAGGCCAAGACAAAGGCTTTGATTGAGTCCGGGTACAACTTTACCGGGACAAACACCGATGCAGTCATAGTGCTCTGCACTCAGAAGGGAAAATATCGCAGATATGCAGGGCCGGGAAGTGATGCTGGAAAGATGCTGTGGAGTTCAGTAATCGAAGCGGTAAAGGAGAGTCTGGCTAAATGGTAGCAAGTCAAACAAACTTTATCGAATATCAAAATAATTGAAAAAGTTTATAAAGCAAAAATCAAGCAGTCTTGACATGCGGAAAGTTATGTTGACTTTGCTGATCTTTGTAGTGATTGGCTCAGCGCAGGCTAACACGTTTCATGGAGATATACAGAGGACGGGGAATTTTACAGCAAGTAGCGAAATTCTTCCGATTCTGGCATGGAAGCAGGAGCTTACTGGACTTGTCGGAGCATCACCGGTTTACTCGAACGGGCATATTTATGTTGCCAACTGGTACGGATGGGGAGGCTGGAATCCGGGTTTGTATTCACTGAATGCTGACACCGGGAATGTAGAGTGGAGGAATGAGAAAATTACGGGAGCTTCAAGCGTAGCAGTGTTTGGAAATGTTATCATTGTTGGAAACCTTTCTGGACACCTCTATTACGTCAACACAACCACCGGAGCGATAGAAAAATCAATTCTGCTCGAATCCTCACCATCTTGGTGGGGAATTACCTCATCTCCCCTTGTTTACAATGGTTCAGTTTACGTTACAACCTTTTCAAATGGAACCCTCTGGAGCCTCGACTCAAGCGGAAATATCCGATGGAAGTACTCGACTGGTGGGGAGATTTCGCATTATACCTCTCCTGCAGCCTATAACGGCGTAATTTTCTTTGCAGGAAATGATAGTGGAAATAGCCTGTTTGCCGTTGACGAAAACGGAAATCTGGTCTGGAAGTTCCCGGTTGAGGGTAAGATAACGAACACACCATCCGTAGGTTACGGTAAGGTTTTCGTAGCCACCGACAAGAGGCTCTATGCAGTAAATCTGGACGGGAGTGAGGCGTGGAGTGTAAGCTTTAATGGAACGATTTCCTCCGCAGCCGTTGCTTACGGCAGGATTTACATAGGCTCGGCTGAAGGTAAGCTCTACTGCTTTAACGCCACTACCGGTAATAAGCTCTGGGAGTTTGCAGCCAATGGCAAAATTGACTCCTCTCCCGCTGTTGCCGATGGGGTTGTTTACTTTGCAACGAATACGCCAGAAGGAACGATTTATGCTCTGAATGCCGATACTGGCAGTCTTCTCTGGTACTACAGACTAAAACCCCCCTCTGGGTCCTACTACAACATCATGTCATCCCCATTTGTCGCCAACAACAGACTCTACATCGGAGCAGATAGTGGCTATGTATACTGCTTCAGCACCTCAGGGAATCTGCAGTACAACGTCTCCCTAATTCCCGGCAAGTTTGAGGTTGACGTTAACGGGAAAACTTACTACGTGAAAAGGGCGACTGCAATGGGCGCTCTTTACGCTGCACAGCAGTACAGCAGTGATGCAGAGGTATTTTTTGAGATAACTCTGGATGATAGCTGGTATGATCCGCAAACCTCCACAGGCCTTTTCATCACATCGATAATGGGTCTTGGAACTAAGCAGGTGAACGGAAAGTGGATATACTGGTCGGTGTGGAATGAGAGTAAGGTTATGATTCCTGTTAGCGCCGATGCCTATCTCATCTCAGGGAACGAGACGGTTTACTACTGCTATGGTGACGGGAGTGGCCTTAACACATGCGCTGTGCTTTTGAAGATTAACTCCCAGGTTAAGCCAGTGGGAATTTCGTCCCTTGAAGTTTCAGACGGAAAGAGGGGTGGAAACATAACAGCATGGGTAAACATTACTTCAGCAGAGAGTGAGTGGTATGCCGTGGTTGTGAGCGGGGTGAGCAATAGCGGCGAGGCTCTTGCAGGGATCTCGACGTTCCACCTCAATGCCGGAGAAGTACTCAGAGTTCCTGTGCTTGTACACATCCCACAGTTAGCCCAAACAGGAAGTTACAAACTCTACGCTGGCGTTTACAGGTTCAGCAGCTATCCAAATGCCCCGATACATATTTACGGCCCGGCAAGCTGTGAGGTGAGCTGATGCGTGTGCGCAGAATTCCGGTTCTACTTCTACTATTTCTTCCTATTTTCATCCTACCAGTAACCTCAGCCCTGACCATCAGTGTTAGCGGAAACTGCTTGAACGAGCAGGTTACAGTGACGACGGACAGAGAAGCAACAATAATACTCAGGATTAACTCTGGAACGCCCATTTTTTCCGAAGCTTCCCCGAACAGTCCCGCCTATTTTATCCCAAGGGTTGAGGGAGAGCTTAACGTTACAGCTATCGCTGATAATGAGAAGGTATCAAGAAATGTCCGGATTACCACATGCTCAAGTGGTGGTGGGAAAGCAACAAGAACGTTTTGCCATACGGAACATTCACGGTGCTGGGGAAAGAAGTTGAGTGGAGAACCGCATACGGGGCACTGAAAAAAGCTTCCGAAATGGAGGGTTTTACGGTAACCCCAGAACTTACAGAGTGGGGAATTTTTGTTAAATGCATTAAAGGCCTCTGCAAGGGAGATATTGGCGAGACATCGGGCTGGATGTACTGGGTAAATTATCCCGACGATCCAATGCCCGGTGTTGCAGCTACCGATTTCAGAGTGAAGCCCGAAGACGAAATAGTGTGGTACTTCTCCCGTAGCATGAGCGAAACACCAGAAACCTCACCATACAAGATCTACATCTCTATCGGCAACGATTATGAAATATACGTGAGTATCATCTGGCCGAAAAAGGTAGCTCCGTTCCCGGATTTCACCTTTACCCCACAAAACCCTCTTGTCGGTGAGGAAGTGGTGTTCAATGCATCCAAGTCATACGACGATGGAGAAATAATATCCTATGTCTGGGACTTTGGAGATGGAGAGAGTGGCAGAGGTGTTGTTGTTACGCATGCCTACACCCAACCCGGAACGTATAGGGTTAAGCTTACAGTTGCTGACAATGATGGGTTGTTGAGTTCGATTAGCAAGAATGTAACAGTCAGAGAGTCTGAAGTTATTCTGAACACAAGCTACCCGTTGGTCTTAGAACCGGGAGAGGCGATGAATGTTTCAATTCCTGAAGATGTCGCAGAGAACCTCTCGGTTACAGGGCTTTGGATTGGTAATCGCGATAAGGCTGTAGAAATAACACTATCGGAAGCTCATACACCCTCAGGAGTTGTTTACGGCACTATTTACAGCTGTTTTGAGTTGGAAGTAAACGCCTCAGTGGATGCGAAAATACACTTCAGAGTTCCCAGAGACATTGCAGATAGTAGAGAAGTCGTTCTGATGAAGTTCAACAGTTCATGGATTGAACTGCCGACAGAGAAAACAGGAGAGGATGAGGAATACATCTACTACACCGCAAAAACGAACAATTTCAGCATATTTGCAGTAACTGTTAAATGGAAGGATTTTCCACTGAATACAAGTGATGAGAGGATTGTAAAAGCTTTGAACTGGCTGAGGTCAATACAGAACGATGATGGAGGTTTTGCAAATCCCGGAGAGAACAGCAGTGTTGCGAAGACTTCTTGGGCGATAATGGCGATTGTGGCAGCAGGACAAGACCCGCATGATTGGAAGAAGAGTGACAAAAGTCCACTTGATTTTATAAAAGATAAGCTGAGGAAAGAGGTTGGAGAGATGGGAACTGCCGACTATGCGAGAACAATTCTCGCCCTCGTTTACGCGGATGAGAATCCGAGAAACTTTGCAGGAATCGACCTCGTCAGCATGCTGAGATCGAAGATTAAGAAGAACGGCCAGATAGGAGATTTCGTTTACACTACAATATGGGGTATGCTTGCCCTGAAGGCAGTTGGGGAAGATGTAAGCAAATCGGCAGAGTGGCTTAAGACTCAGCAGAATCCAGACGGAGGTTTTTCATGGAATGTAGGTGAAGAAAGCGATTTTGACGATACGGCTGCTGCAATACAGGCTTTGATTGCCGCAGGCGAGCCCAAGGATTCAGACTGTATTCTCAAAGCTCTGGAGTATCTGAAGGAGGGGCAGAACGATGATGGGGGGATGAGGTACTATGGCAACTCAGCAAGCAACGCAGCAAGCGACGCTTGGACGATACAGGCTCTGGTCGCTGCCGGGATAAATCCAGCGGAGTGGAAAAAGAACAACCACAGCGTTGTGGAGCATTTGCTCAGCCTTCAGACGGAGGAGGGATACTTTAAATACACCACTTACCAGACATCGAATCCGGGCTACATGACGGTCAGTGCTATCATGGCTATGCTTGGAAAACCGCATCCGATCAAGGCTAAAGTATCTGCTGAGACTAACATTAGTATTACAGCCACAACTACCACAACCACAACCACAGCCAAAACTGCAACTGCAACCGCAACTGCTGTCACACAAACTAAAGAAACAGCTACGGTTACAGCTACGCTTACTCAGACGGAGAAACGAACGCCGGGATTTTCGGTTGTGGTGGCACTATTGGCTCTGACAATGATAGCTGGACTGAGGAGGCGGATAAGATGAGAAAATTTTTTTACCTTGTTTTTATAGCGTTATTTTTTGCTCTCTGCATCTCTCAGCCACCAGAACCGCAGCACAGCAATATAGGACGGTTTAATCTCACTGAGATACTTAATACCACACCTGTTGACGATACTGGTTACCCCATATCCGAAGGGCACCCAGAAAGAATCGTATCGCTCGCTCCAAGCAACACTGAGATTCTGTTTGCTATCGGAGCAGGGGATAGAGTTGTTGGTGTTACTGACTACTGCAATTACCCTCCAATCGTGCTGGATAAAAAGGAGAATGGAGAGATCGTGAGCGTTGGTGGGTATTCGACGATAAACGTTGAGAAAGTTCTTGCATTAAAGCCAGATCTCGTCGTCGCGTCATACGGCAACGGTCTGGAAACGATAGAGACTCTGAGAAAGTTTGGAATAAACGTTATAGCCTTCGACCCTAAAACGATTCAGGATGTGATGAAGGATATAGTCTTGATTG
The DNA here is from genome assembly GCA_029259335.1 of Archaeoglobi archaeon. GTDB lineage: Archaea > Halobacteriota > Archaeoglobi > Archaeoglobales > Archaeoglobaceae > Archaeoglobus. The sequence goes on along the minus strand of JAPDIY010000050.1, from coordinate 16,843 downwards.
GCAGAGCTACTGGGAATTACGACAATGCCACTAAGGTAGTTGGAGAGATGATTGAAAAAATAGAGGCTGCAAGGGAGAAGGTTAAAAATAAGCCGAAGGTGAAGGTTGCGCATCTGCTATGGCATGATCCAATATGGGTAAGCGGGAAAAATACGTTTATTGATGAAGTCATAACGCTTGCAAACGGTGAGAACGTTTTCAGGTTTGACGGGTGGAGGGTTGTGAGCATTGAAGATTTAATTGCGGCGAATCCTGATGTTATACTCGTCAGCAGCGGAACGGGGATGGGGGGCGGGAAGGATATAGTGTATGAGTGGGTTACCAGCGATGAAAGGTTGAAGAGCATTAAGGCTATTGAGAATGGAAAGGTATTTATCGTTGATGCAGATATAATTAATCGCCCGTCATATAGGCTTGCTGATGCCCTTGAAATCGTGGCTGAACTTATTCACAGTTGATTGAACAGAACCCGTTTAACCCAACACCAATATTTTAAACCCCTACAGCACCTCTTTAATCAATGACCGTCCGAAAGCTTCTCGCTGAGGTAACAAAGGCAGCGGATATTGCTGCTGAAAACAGACACAGATTTATGGTTATTCTGTGCTCAAAGGAACTTGATGAGAGGATTATGAAGATTGCGAAAAGGGTTTACAAGAAGTACAGGAAGAGTGGTGGTGAAGATAAGCTTTTGATTGCCGGAAGAAGTTTCTTTCTTGAGCTTGCTGAGAAATACTTCGAAGGCGATTTTCTGCATTATAAGGAGTCTCCCAGAGTTCTGGGACAAACTTACTCCTCTCTGCTCATCGATTTCACTCAGGGATTCCATCCCAACGATTTAGGAATAATTGTTGAGACGATACGGGAGGGTGGTGTAATCATTGCCTTCTCTCCACCACTTGAAGCCTGGAATAATTTAAGGAGTAAGTGGCATGAGGATCTGGTGAGCGAGCCATACAGCGTTGAAGACATCAATGCCAGATTCTTTCGCCGTTTCATGAACCGGACTTTAAAAGCGGAGGGCATAATAGTATTCGATGCAGACAGAAGGGAAGTAGTAAAGGAGTACGAGTTCAAACCGAAAGAAGTTTCCAGAGAGGAGATCAGGATACCGGATGGGATAGAGATAAAAAGGAAGCTCTACAAGCTGTGTGCAACTCAGGATCAGATAAGGGTTTTGCAGCTTTTTGAGCGTTTCTTTGACAGGGAAAGAGAGAGAAAGGCCGTTGTGATAACTGCAGACAGAGGAAGAGGGAAGACAGCAATTCTTGGCATTGCTACACCCTACATCATCTCAAGGATGCAGAGGTTGCTTAAAAGACCCGTAAGGATTATGGTTGTCGCCCCCACTCCTCAATCAGTCCAGACGTACTTCAAATTCCTTTTAAAGGCGATGGTCAGGCAGGGGATGACGAAGTACTTCGCAAAGGAGACGAATGGAATGATAACGGTTGTGAACAGCAAGTATGCAAGGGTTGAGTACGTCGTGCCGAGAAGAGCCATGGTCGAGAAGGATTTTGCCGATGTTGTTATCGTGGATGAAGCTGCTGGTATTGATGTACCTGTTCTGCTGAAAATCACCGAAGGTGTGAGATACATGATCTTCTCCACAACGATTCACGGTTACGAGGGCACGGGCAGGGGTTTCAGCATAAGGTTTCTGAAGAGGCTTGAGAGCGATGAAAGTGTAGAGATAGACAGAATTCACATGGAGGAGCCGATAAGATATGGTAGAGGTGATCCAATCGAGAAATGGCTCTACGATGTGCTTTTACTCGACGCACAGCCTGCTGAGATTACAGAGGAAGACCTGCAGGCGATCAGAGATGGAAAGCTGGAGTTCAGAGAGTTTGGAAAGGATGAGTTGATGAGCAATGAAAAACTGCTGAGAGAGTTTTTTGGTATCTATGTCCTCGCCCACTACCGCAACCGCCCCTCTGACCTCGCCATACTCTCAGATATGCCCAATCACATCCCCTTTGTTGTGACAGTCAATGGGAAGCCAGTATGCTCTCTGCACATTGCAGTTGAGGGGAGGCTTGATGATGAGACCATCGAGAAGATAAAGGATGGGTATAAGCCCAAGGGTCAGATCATTCCGGATCTGATGCTGAAGCACTACTGGCACTTCGAATTTCCCAAAATGGTTGGAGCGAGAGTTGTAAGGATAGCAACGCATCCAGCAGTGATGAACATGGGTATCGGCAGCTTTGCCCTTGCCAAGATCGTCGAGTGGGCATATAATAGAGACATGGAGTGGGTCGGTTCGGGATTCGGAGTGTCTCCCGAACTTCTCAGGTTCTGGACTAAGAACGGGTTCACGCCAGTCCATATTACCCCTCAGCGCAATGAGGTGAGTGGGGAGCACACGGTTATCGTTTTGAGGGCTTTGAAGCCCGATGTGGAGAATGTGGTTGAACTGCTGAACGGTGAGTTCACGAGGAGGTTGATTGAGTATCTCGCTGATGAGCTTTCTGATCTTGAAACGGAGACTGCAGTACTCCTGCTCAAATCGCTCAGGAGGGATGTTGAGATACCGCTACCAGAATTCGGGAAGGTTGAGAGGAGGAGAATGAGCAAGTACTTTCAGGGAATGAGCCTTTATGAGTATGTTTCCGACATCATCCGCCCCCTCGTGAGATACTACTATTCCAGAACTGACAGAGGAGAACTGGAAGAGGACGAGGAACTTGTTCTGATCGGGAAATGTCTTCAGCTCAAGCACTGGAAGGATTTGCCGGGGGAGGGGTTTAAAAAATATCGGATTTTGCTGAACGCTGTGAAGAAGGTATGGAGATGGTACCATGGAGAAGATTAACTTCGATTCAGAATATGTGGAGCCGATAGTTTCGGGTGAAAAGATTACCACAGTAAGAAGAGGGATAAAGAGCTACCCTGTAGGCAGGATTGTCGAACTTACGGCAGATGGAAAAAGATTTGCCCTCGCAAAGGTGAAGAAAGTCGTTGTCAAAAGAGTGAGAGAGCTTACCGATGAGGATGCAAAAAGGGATGGGTTTGAAAGCAGAGATGCGCTGATTTCTGCATTGAGGCGGATTTACGGAGAGATAAAGGATGATGAGTTTGTCACTGTTGTTCACTTTGAGGTTCTGAAATCCTGAGATCGTTTGGGAGCATCAATGTGAGTATGAAGGCTATGGATATCGGCAGAGTGAGGTACGTGAAGTAAATCTGTGCACTGCCAATGAAATACATAGCTCCCAGAGTTAGAGCAACGGAAATTGCTCTGCTCGTAAGTCCTACAAAGCCCGTAGCACTGCCATGAACCTCTTTACCACAGAACTTACCGATCCAGTCCATGATTATTGCGTAGGCTGGAAGCATGAGAAGCCCGCTAATTCCGAGGAAAGCGAAGAGAATTATGTCGTTAATGGCGAAACTCAGAATTATGAAAAAGAGAGCTATCAGCGGTGTTATAGACCTCATGTAAATTGTCCTGAGATTTCTTCTCGCAATTCTGCTGGGTATAACAGCAACACCGATGAGGCCGAGAACTATTGCTATCGCTACTGCATCCCCTGCAACCTTCTCCAGCCCCACGTTTCTCAGAGCAGGCTGCAACCAAGTTGCGAGGTTGTCAAAGGTAGCAACACCGAATCCAAGAATCGCTCCAAGAATCCAGAGGTCTTTTCTCTTCACCACGGCTCCGAACTGTTTGATGGCAAATTCCTCGGCTTTGCGAAATTCAACGCCTTTCAAAGCAATTAAAATTAGCAGAATCCCGAGTACAGATACCATTGCAGCGGGCAGTATTAATGTCTTCAATCCGCCGATGGAGTACAGTTTAAGCCCCGCCGCCAGTGCAAAAACCGTTCCGAGATACATTGAAAGGCTCAGGGCGGATATCACAGCAGTCCTTTTCTCTCCGTAAAGCTGCGATGCGTAGGGGACGAAAGCGTTGAGCAAAAAGGGCTGACCAAGAGCTCCTGAAAGCTGGCATATCAGCAGCCACCAGTAGTTAAAGCTCAACAATCTGCCAGCAGCGGCGAAAAATGTCATAACGGTGCCGAAAAGGAACCACCGCTTGAAGTCTCTGTCTAACAGCAGTCCACTAGGTATTGTGAGAATTAGAAAGAATATAGGGTATGTTACGGCTAGCAATCCCAGAAGCTCCACCGAAACACCGAGATCTTCCGAAGCGAGGGTTAAAACAGGGGAGAATGTTACCCACACCGCCTGAGAGGCGAAAACTATCAGTATGAACCCCAGAGTCAGCAAAGCTTTCATTTGAACCACTCAATCACGACGTTCTTTATCAGCTCAACCGCTATTTCCTCAGGAATGGATTCGAGTAGCATGGGTATAACGCTGGAGTCTATTCTACCATCCTCAATCCCTCTGATTAGCTCCGCAAACTCACCCTTCTCAGCCATTGCATAAATCTGTTTAGAGTCCACCTCTGCTTTCATCTCAATTGCTTTTTCAGCATCTCTCAAAAAGCTATCAGCAACGCTGTCGTGCACAGGGCTGAGGGTGAGATGGATGTTGTCCGGGATACTGTAATCCTTCAGCCCCTTCTGTAAATGCAACTGCCATCCAAGCTTTTTCATGTTGTTGACAAAGCCCAACAGGTCAGCATCGCTGTAAAGAGAGAGAACGCTGCTCTCCACTTTACCAACACTCTCGAATCCCAGCTTTTTCATCCCATGATAAATTTTATTTCTGGCAGATAACACCTTGGATGCCAGCTCCTTGTATCCATCCATGCCGAGATACTTTACCACGGCAAAGGCAGCAGCTAATGGCCCTTCCGGTCTTGAGGAAAGCACAGCTTGATTGACAAAAACGTAGCCGGGAGAGGATACATCAACATACATCGAGCATTTCTTCAGTTCTGGATTTCTGAAAAGCACAACGGATGAGCCTTTCGGAGCATAGCCATACTTGTGAGCATCCAAGGAAATTGATGTCACGCCTTCAACTCTGAAATCGAAAACCGGAACCTTCTCTCCGAGCATCTCGAAGAAGGGCAGAATAAAGCCTCCGAGGCAGGCGTCAACATGCACCAGCACGTTTTTATCCCTCGCAATCTCGGCAATATCCTCAACAGGGTCAACCGTCCCGTAGGGCCAGTTGGGGGCCGATATAGCTACCAATGCAGTCTTATCGCTGATTGCCTCGCTGAATGCGTTGACGTCAGCCTTTGTTTCCTCAACCGGCAGTCTTACAACCTTCAAACCGAGGTAATGGGCAGCTTTGCAGAATGCGGGATGGATCGTGATGGGTGCTAAAATTTCAGGAACCTCAGCCTTACCTTCTCTTTTCCTGTAGTAATCTCTCGCAGCCTTCACAGCCAGCATTATGCTCTCAGTCCCACCGAAGGTGTAACTGCCGACAACACCGTCATTTCCATGCATCAGCTTTTTCGCAAATCCAACAACTTCCTTCTCGAAGAATACAGCGCTTCTGAAAACCGTGAAGTCGAGCAGGTTCTTTTCCGCGAACCTGACTAGAGCTTCCTGCGCAACCTTTCTTATGTTCTCATCGCCCGTCTCGTATACATAGGCAAAGAGCTTGCCTGAATGCGGATTTAAGTCCTCCTTTTCGGCACTCTCAAGAATAGCAATAATCTCATCAATGCTCATTTTTAAAAATGATTCGAGCTAAAAAATAAAGTTTTCGATTTTTGAGTGAGCATATTCTTTCTCTCCATATTTATCCGCTGACAGTTCTTTGTTACGCCTGTTATCTGACCACAGGCTTTTAGCACTTAAAACCTCAAGAAATTAAGCTGGCTTCACCCTGCCCCACTTCTCTAGGGCTCTCGCCAACTCTTTATGAGTTTCTGCGTAGTCTTCAAGTGGTATTCCCTGCATTATTGCGTCCAACGCCTGTCTGACTGCCTTAGCCCCTGCTAACGGACCGTCTGGGTGTCCAAGCGTTCCACCTCCAACCTGAATAACTACGTCAGAGCCAAGAGCCTCAATTACAGGCTCAAGATTGCCTGGATGCAGCCCCCCAGATGAAACAGGCATTGCCGGCTTTATGTGGTGAAATTTCTGCTTCAGGTGGAAGACGTCATTGCTGCCAGGCTCATAAACCGGCTCGCTGAAGACCTTCGCGTACTGTACCACTTCCCACTTACCGCCTTCAAGCTTCCCCGCTCCAGCGGTGCCAACATGAAGCTGATCTATACCAATGATGCGGTAAAGCTTGGCGAGAACGAACATCGAAATGCCATGGTGAGGATTTCTCGTAAAGGCAGCGTGCATGGCTCTGTGACCGTGGATTGCCAAACCGTAGTCGCTGGCGAGGTCTCTGATATGCTCCAAAGCTCCCCATCCCGTTACAACGACATCCACCATGACATACGGGTTGCCAAGTTCTGCAACAAGTTTTAGCCTCTTTTCCATCTCCCTGACATCTGAGGTTATATTTGCAAACCAAGTCTTTCTCTCTCCCGTCTCACTCTCAACTTTTTCCATCGTCTTGACAATCCTCTCCGCCCTATCTTCAAATTTGCAGTAGTCGGGGCTCGTGAGATTTTCGTCATCCTTTATGTAGTCCATCCCACCACTCAGCAACTCGTATGCGAGCTTTTCCACTTCCTCCACCGAATAACCGACCTTTGGCTTTGGCACAGTCCCAACAATGGGACGGTTCTTAACTCCAAAAATCTTCTTAACTCCTTCTTTGCCCTTTCCTGGTCCTTTGAAGTCCTTCAGGAACTTTTCGGGTAGGTAAAGATCTTCCAGTCTTAAACCTGCCACTCTCCTCATTCCGAAAACGTTTCCAGCTATTGAAGCAAGCAGTCCGGGCATGTTGTGCTCTTCAAACAGTTCAGTGGGATAGGCGATTTTGACGATCCACGAACCGTCACCCATATCGTGAAAACCGTAAGCTTTAGCAGATAGCTTCTCAACTCTCTCATCGTCGTACCAGTTATAAAGGGTCGTCCAAGTTCCTGTACTGCTTTCGGCAGCTACAGCACCAGCAACATCTTCAATGCTGAATCCTTCAGCAGGTTTTACGCGGAAAACCGCTATAACATCGCTACTCAAATCGGGTTCGTATTTTTTGTCAATGTATCTATCATACATTTCAAACTCACTCATGAAAAAACTTGGTTGTTAAAATTTAAATCCTTTCTAAAACTTTAACGTTACCTGAGAACCTCACCTTCGAATTCGCACAAAACATAATTAAGTTTTCAGTTCAACGTAAAAGCATGGGAAAGTTAGGGATCGTGCAGGTTGAAGTCTCGACAAGATGCCAGCTTAGCTGCCTGATGTGTCCAAAATTTCAATTCAAAGATGAATGGATTTCAAAAGACATGGATATGGAAATCTTTCACTCCATTCCCTTCAAAAAGTTCAGATACGCTCATCTTCAGGGCTGGGGTGAGCCATTGCTAAATCCAAACATCGGGGAGATGATTGAAACTGCGAGAAAGCACTGCAGTGTCGGTTTAACCACGAACGGGATTCTTATCGACAGACATCTCGAAGATGTGCTTAAGCTCGATCTGCTTGCCGTCTCAATCGCCAGTGCTGATGCTGAGGAGCACATGGCGATCAGGGGATGCAGGCTCGAAAAGCTGAAAGAGAACATAAAGCTCGTTTCAGAGCAGAGAGACAGGGAGCCAAAGATCGTGATAGCGACGATGATGCTCAAAAATACGGTTGAGCAGCTTCCAGACATTGTTGATCTTGCCCATGAATGTGGTGCTGATGAGGTGATTGCAAACAATATGGACTACATTCCATCCGAACAGCTTGTCGGCATGGAAGTTTTCGGTAGCAGTCCAGATCCGGGCGTTTTGGAGCAAATTAAAAAAGCTGAGAAAAAAGCTAATGAGTTAGGGATCAATTTTGTCGCAAAACCGGTTAAACTCGAAGAAGCTCTGGTATGTGCTGAAGATCCAATAAAGAATTGTCTTATCACCGTTGATGGTAGAATCGCACCATGCGTATACTTGCATTTGCCAACTAGATCCGAGTACATCAGCAGATACTTCAGAGGTAGAAAAACTAAAGTGCCAAAACTGTATTTTGGCCATGTATCTGAATTTAACCGCGTGTGGAAAGAAGAATACAGGCGATTCAGAGAAATCTTTGAGAGAAGACTGCAGACCCGCTATCAGTCTCTCCCGCTCAACATCCCCGATCTTCCCGATGTCTGCAAGACCTGCTACAAAGCGTGGTCAGTTTAGTCAAACATCTATAACGACTCTTCTGTTGAAATAGTGCGGATGAAACTGCCTCATCCATCGCGGAATTGTTGAGTAATCGAACCTCATAAGGACTTCGATTTTTCCACTGTATCCCACTTTTTTCAGCTCATATTTCAGCTTTCTATCAAGATCCTCCAGAGAGCTTCCTTTCACAGAAATGACACTGTTTTCGGCAATCCATTCCCGATCAAACCTTAGAGTTAAGATCAGCATCATCACAACCCTTTTTCTAAAAAATATGGAAAAATACTAGGGCGTTAAGTGGGCGATCATTGACCAACTCACGTAATACAGTATCGCCAGTAAAATTACTGCTAGCACTATGCTTACTGCAACCAGCTTTTTCTCTATTGGTAGTATTTCTTCCTCTGCACGTATTTTAGCCTCATAGCCGCACTTAGTACATCGAAGAACCTCTTCGTCTCCCATCTTAACGAGTTCAGCAGTTGAGCCGCATCTTGGACAGATTTCTTCTGGCATCTTCCTCACCTCACTTCAGGAACAGTAAGTGCACGTCGTGGAAGAACAGCCAGCTTATGAAGAGACCGATCCACAGTATGAAACCGAACAGACAGACAAAGTAGACCAATGCAAGTTTTCCAATGCCCTCTTTGCGCAGTGTGGAGAAGTCGGAAATCAGTCCTATGCTGAAGAACGTCAGTGCAAAGAATATTCTCCTGAAAGCATTCATCTCACTTTTCACGGCTAAACTCATTGGCTTCAAAGCTTCGGTTACTTGTTCATGGGGTACACTGCCAGCTATTGCCGAAGCGAGAACAAGTACTATGAAGAACGTCAAGAAGTAACCGATGACGAACTTGGGGAACCTGTACCATATCTCAAGTTTTTCCACTCTCTCTCCCGGTCTTCTCTCGATCCAATACACCCATATGACTGCGAGTACAAATGCCCAGACACCTATGAATATGTCAATGAAGATTTTGGTTATGATTGCCGCATTCAAAATCCACCCCTGCAAGGCTGCAAATTCTGGATGCATCCCAGTGATAAGAGAATCAACGATTTCACCACTTGCTGCTGCAGCGCCATCTGTTTTAACAGCCAGTCCCATCCACGCTCCTGCAACGAGTGGCTGGTTCCAGAAGGCTGCAACGGCAACGAAAGGTATGATCAAGAGTTCAACTACTGCAAAAACTATGACCAACGAAGCGACGATAACTGGCACAATTGGTCTTGCTCTGATAGCACCTCCAGTAGCTATGGCCGCAGAAACACCGCAAATCGATATACCAGATGCAAGTGGAGCTGCCCATTCTCTGCTGAGCCCGAAATACCTCCTTGCAACCCAGTAAACCAGAGCCCAGTATAGCAGGTAGGCCTCAACTATAGCACAAAGACCTCTGAAGAGGAAGTTGTACAGTATTTCAGGTGGAACGCTAGGAGCTTTTAAACCTACAACTGCACCGAGCAGCACGATAGCAGTTTTGATGAACCACTCGGGTTTCGCAGCCTCTTTCAACTGTTCTGCAAATCCCTTCGCAAGGTTTCCTATAAGCAAACCAAGTATCAGAGCGATGATGTATCCCGCTTCTCCAGTCATGTGCGCAGACCACGGAAGTCCATATTGCTCAGGCTTGGTTGCAGCGATCCATGCGTTATGTCCGATAATCCAGCAGATCCAAGTAAGGAAGAATATCACTGTAAAACCGCCAGCAAACTTGCCCACCTTCCACCCCATTGCCTTAGCACCGATACTAAGCAAAATCAACATTACAATGTAAGTTACTACTAACGATCCAATGGGGCCGAGATAGGCATAGTTCGCCGATACGGGCTTCATCGCTTTGGCAGGATCGACCCATGTGCTTGCACCTACTGCCCAGCCCATGAGATCCATGCCGTATGCGGCAGCAAGGCAGAGGAAGAACAGCAGCATCCCCAGCCAGAACGACCACCAGTCCTCTTTCTTCCACAACGATGACCAGTCTATTCCTTTCTCTTCCACCATACCTACCACCTCTCAACTACTCAACACCACTCCGACAACAAATCCCACATTCATAATTTGAATTTTAACAAATATTAGAATATCGTCAAAAAAAGCGTCAAATAGTATCAGACGGTACGCATCACCTCCCTACCCTCTTCTGTAAGTTCGAGAACTTTCATTCGTCCATCTTTAATCATTTTGATTAATCCTCTATCGGCTAAGTATCCAATTCTTTTTTTTGCCGTGTTCCTTGTAATGTTAAAGTTGCTCATTATATCCTTGATAGAAGGTCTCTCTCCAACCCTATTTCTTGAGTAGATAAACCTTAGCAGTTCGTACATCTCGTCAGGTAGATCCACGTCTTTACTTCTTATAATTCCACATTCCATTTTCAGCAGCGTCAATTCCCTCTCACTCAGCATGCCACTGTCCGATGCCACAATCAATACGCCTTTGCTCAGAACAAAAAACAAGTCCTTTAATTTTTGCAAAAGTTCATAAATTTCTTCAAAGGATTTTTTAACCAGTAGATAATCGAGATCAAGTAGAACTACATTTTTCCACCCTGACATGTTAGCTATTTCCCGATATATCTTCTCCGGGTCAGGCTCCACTGTCTTCCCTTTCCTCCTGCTCGCCATCATTAAATGGTTTTCTCCACATACTCCGATTACTTCAGGATACCTTCTGCTTATCACCTTCCCATCGTATCCGCATTTGATTAGGTCATTGAGGACATCAACTGCAATATCAAAGTTGTCAGTAAAGTACACCCTACCCCTCTCAACATCATACTTCAGCATTCTCCTCTCTGCTTCCCTCTCTGCTTCCATTTTAAGTGATATGTCTCTCGAAATAACCGAGAAACCTCTAAGCTCACCCGACTCGTCAAGCAGTGGAGATATTGTAATCTCCACATCTGCCACATCTCCACTCTTCGTTAATCTGCGCGTTTCGAATCTGAGATCTCGACTACCTTCCCTCAACCTTCTGAGAATGAACTCAGTTTCATTCTTAATTTCATCTGGTAGTAGCTTTGACGAATCCATTCCAATTGCTTCTTCCTTACTCCACCCAAACATTTTTTCCGCCGTTTTGTTCCAGCTTGTTATCTTTCCGTCGAGATCCACAGAGTAAATTGCATCGTTGGAGTTCTCAACAATGCTGGCAAGATGATAAAGCTCCTTCTGAACCTCAAGGATTTCCCTCGTTCTTCTCTCAAGCTCTTCACACATGTTCTTAAGCTCGATCTCCGTTTTCTTCCTCTTCGTTATATCCCTCATTATTGCAACAAATCCTACAAGCTCGCCAGAGGAGTCATAAATACTTGTGAGGGTTTGATCAACGATTACTGTGTCACCTCTCTTCGTATATCTCACAGACTCGATATCTTTGACGTGTCCCTCCAGAACCGCCCTCCTGAAGTTCTCCCTGCACTGTTCCCACTGATTCTCTGGAAGAAGGAAGGTGATTGGTTTCCCAATTGCCTCTTCTGCGGTGTAACCAAACATCATTTCCGCACCTCTGTTCCATGCAACAATTCTGCTGTCAATATCAAGAATAACGATAGCATCAACAGAGTGTTCCAGTATCCCCCTGAAGAAGGCCAGCTCTCGCTCTATTCTCTTTCTATGCCCTATATTTCTGGCAAAACACCTGTAAATATCGCCTGAGGCCGTGACGGTGATTTCAAAGGGACGAATCTTTTTCCTTTCGGTTACAACTTCGATTTCAAATTTTTTGTTCTCAACAAGCTTGTCAATGGGGAAGTTATCTATCACCTCATCGACTCTCCTCCCCAGAACTTCCCCTTCACTGTATCCGAGATACTCTTTGACTTTCGGACTCGTGTAAACAATCCGATACTCCCTGTCAAGCTCAAATACCCATCCGTCAATTTCTTCCACAACACTTCTGAATCTCTCCTCACTTTCTTTCAGTGCGTCTCTTTCTCTCTTAAGCTCTCCCACCATCCAGTTGAAGGCTGAAGCAAGCTCCTCAAACTCGTCGCCCGTATGTATTTCCACGGTTTCAAGTTCACCCTTCACGGCCTTTTCAAAAGCTTCCTTCAACTTCTCAATTGGTTCTAAGATACTCCCAGCAGCAAACAAGGCCACTGACAGGATGACCACTGCAATGTATGCAAAATATGAAACATCTACTCCGCTTACCTCGATAACTGAGACTCCTAAAACCAGTGAAATCGCCGATATGAGGAAAGACAGGATGACAAATTTTGCAAATATTCTCATATGGCACCACTCCACAACAGTACTGCAAACACGGCCACTCCCGCAACCCATCCACCGTAGGATACAAGCAGAGGTTTAATGCCGACTCTCTGAACCTTTCTTAGATTGACCGTATAACCGATAGCTGCAAGGGTTGTTGAAAACACTATGGTTGCAACCGGTCTTAATGTCATCACGATCTCGCTTGGGAGATAGGTGGTGGCAAAGAGGGCAACAGCAAGAAAGCTAACGATGTACCAAGGCACGTAGAAACGGCTCTCAGAGTAAAGCACGGACAGAACAAGAGCAACCAAAGCTATCATTGCTATTCTTATCCCCTTTACAGCAAGCGCCTCATTTTCAACCCCAAAGAAATGAGAGGATATCTTGACTATCCCGGTCTGGTGTAAGGTTGCACCAGTAAGCACAGCGTAGTCTTCCGGAGAGATACCGGTAAAATGAGCTACACTCGGGTAGATTATCGCTCCTGTCAATCCAACAGCTGTTATTATGATAATAGCAGCAGAAAATTCCTCCTTTTTCGGTTTCAGAAGAGGTGACACGATTGCAATAGCCGATACTCCACATATGGTGCTCCCACATGCAAGGAGCAATGATAGCTGTCTGCTAAGTTTAAAAATCTTAGAAAGCCAGATAATTGAAACGAAAATTGCTGAAGCAACGAGCAGGGTTGATAGAACCACCTTTGGGTCGAATTCGCCGAGATATGGGATGTTGATGTTGAGGCCATAGAGAGTTATACCGAGAGGTAAAAGCACCGAAAGTGATTTCTCCGACATTCTCTTTTTTACCTCATCATTCTGAAGATTGCCTGCGATTATTCCGAAGATCAGGGCAAGAAAGAGGGGTTCAAATGCCGGACCATAGATGTTTATAATATATGCCACTGTGCCACATGACAGCAACAGGAGAAGCATATAGACATTTACCTTGCTAACGGGTAAGCTGATATCTCTGGTTAAATCTACTTTCAGACTTTCGCGCATTTATCACAATTCTGTATTGCAATATATATATTTTATCTGGATTTCAAAGGTTGTGGAGCAGTCCTAAAGAGGGTTGCTCCTTATCGCATCTCGAAGTCACATGGCTCAAGTGGCTGAAGGCTAAGGCTTGGCCGCTGGTTTGTCGCGAATGTCATATATCTGTAAACGCTGTAAAGAAGGGAGACATAGCCGTTCATAAATCTCGCTGCCCCTTCATGCCTTTTCCCAAGAATTAGAGTGTAAAAGAAACAGAAAATCCACACAAATGCCACAGCTATCCCAAGTATGTCCAGAATCAGTCCGTAAAAGATGCCAAGTGGAATTCGGATGAGTGTTTCTACTCTTTCGCCCATGCTTGCATTATGTGTGCAAGTATAAATAAGTTAACTTGGTCCATTGCAGAGGCAATCTAGGAACTCGCTGGGAAAACTCTTCTAAACGACAGTTAATTTTTTAACGAAGTATGATATTCTGTTCTTGTGCAGGCAGTAATTCTCGCAGCCGGAGAAGGGACAAGAATGCGTCCTCTCACGTACACAAGACCGAAAGTCATGCTGCCCGTAGCGAACAAACCCATTATTGAGCACCTTATCGTCGAGTTAAAAAAAGCGGGAATTCAGGATGTGATTCTCGTCGTTGGCTACAGAAGTGAAACCATCCGTGACTACTTTGGAAAGGGCGAGAATTGGGGAGTAAGAATTAGATACGTCGAGCAGAGGAGGCAGCTTGGTACTGCGGATGCTCTGAAGTCTGCCTCCCATCTGCTCGATTCGGATTTTCTGATGCTGAACGGAGACAATATCGTCGGTGCAGAAGATATCGCAAGAATTGCTTCCAGAGATAGAGCTTTAGGGATATACCGCGTTTCCAGACCTCAGGATTTCGGGGTGGTTATTGTTGAAGACGGAAAAGTTAAAAGAATAATCGAGAAACCCTCACAACCTCCTGCCAACACAATAAACGCCGGAGTTTACAAGCTTGATGCGACCATACTGGACTGTCTGGAAAAAACTGAAATATCCGAAAGAGGGGAGTATGAGGTGACAGATACAATCCAGCTTGCGATTGGCAATGGTCTGGAATTCGAGGCTGTTGAGTTAAATCGCTGGATTGACGTGGGCTATCCGTGGGATCTTTTGAGAGCAAATGAGGTTCTTCTGGACGAAATACGGCCGGAAATCAGAGGCGAAGTTGAGGATGGGGCTGTGATAAAAGGAAGGGTCTTTGTTGATGAGGGGAGCCTTGTGATGTCCGGCAGCTACATAATCGGGCCGGCGATAATTGGAAAGAACTGCAGAATTGGCCCATACTGCTACATTCGCCCCCACACTTCAATTGGCGATAACTGCCACATTGGCGCGTTTGTCGAGGTGAAGAACTCAATTATCATGTCTAACACCAACCTACCCCACCTGAACTATGCGGGCGACTCGGTGGTAGGAGAGGGTTGCAACTTCGGCGCTGGAACCAAGGTTGCAAACCTGAGGCTGGATGAGAAAGAAGTTAGAGTTGCTGTTAAAGGCAGAGTCGTTTCGACGGGTAGAAAGAAATTTGGAGCGGTGGTAGGCGATAATGTTAAGACTGGTATAAACGTTTCAATCAACGTGGGCGCGATGGTTGGAAATGACGTTTTAGTGGGGCCGGGCAAAGTCGTTAGCGGTACAGTTGATCCCGGCTCCTTCCTGAGGTGATTTTATGCAGGCTGTAGTTCTTGCAGCTGGAGAAGGGCAGAGGCTGAGACCCTTCACCGTGAACAAACCTAAAGTGATGATAAAAGTCGGAAACAGGCCAGTTTTGGAATACGTTATCGAATCTCTGAGAAATGCTGGAATTAGAGATATCGTTATGGTTGTTGGATACAGGAGAAGCAGAGTCATGGACTACTTTGGAGACGGTAGCAGGTGGAACGTGAAAATAGAATATGCGATACAGGAAAAGCAGCTCGGAACCGCTCATGCCCTAAAACAGGCTGAAAGCCTTGTGGAGGACGATTTCGTTGTTGTTTCGGGAGATAACATCTTCGATTCCGAAACGGTAAAGAAGCTTGAAAAGTGGAGTGTGGCCTTCAAAAGATCGGAAGAGGTTTCGAAGTACGGCGTTCTGGATGTTGTTGAAAATAGAGTCAAAAGAGTAATTGAGAAACCGGAGAAGCCTGTCTCCGGGCTCATTAACACGGGGATGTACAGATTTGGCGGCGAGATTTTTGATTTCATCGCCGATATTACGGACATTCCCAGCGTCATAAACAGAATGATTGAAGCTGGATACGAATTTTTGGCTGTAGAAGCCGGGAAGTGGCTCGATATAGTATATCCATGGGACATACTGAAAATAAATGAGATTGCAATGGATTTTAGGGGGGTGACAGTTTCCGGTAGAGTTGAGAATGCCGAAATAGTGGGAAACGTTTCGATAGGATCTAACTCTGTCATAAAGCATGGTGCGTTCGTTAAGGATGCTGTAATCGGCAGAAACTGTGAGGTAGGCCAGAACACGGTCATCAAAGGCCGCACGTCCATAGGGGACAACGTGAGGATAGGGGCTCTGTGCTACATCGAGAATTCGGTTATCGGGGATAATGTTGTGATCGGTCCCCATTCCTACATCAAAGACTCGGTCATAGACAGTGGTTGCGTGCTCAAGGCAAAATTCACGGCCATCAGCGATCAGGCAGCAATTATCGTTGATGGAGAGGTCCACCACATCAGGGCAGGAGCTTTCATTGGCGAGAACTGCAGTGTGGGTGGAAATGTGGTGATTGAGGCCGGGAGTATCATCGGGAACAGCAGCAAAATATCCTCCGGCAAGGTTGTTTCAGGTAAAATTCCGGATGATTCGATGGTGGTATAGGCCTATGTGCGGGATAGTGGGTTACGTAGGTTTCAGAAATGCTGATGAAGTTGCAATCTCGGCCCTCAAGAGACTGGAATACAGAGGCTACGACTCGTGGGGTGTTGCAGTTGCGAAAAATGGTGAAATCGTCGTCAAGAAGAGAGTCGGAGCTATTGGGGAGACCAGCGACTTCAGTCTCGGTGGGGGGAGAATCGGTCTGGGACATACAAGGTGGGCGACGCATGGCAAACCCTCTGAAGTCAATGCTCACCCTCATCTTGACTGTAAGAACAGGATAGCGGTTGTTCATAACGGAATAATCTCAAATTTCAGGAATCTGAGGGAGAGACTGGAATCTGAAGGGCACAGATTCAAGTCCGAGACCGACACCGAGGTAATTCCACACCTGATTGAGTCCTGGGTTGAAAAAGGAGTGGACTTTCTTGATGCTGTGAGAGGGGCTGTTGGAGAGCTTCAGGGATCCTACGCTTTTGTTGCGATGAAAGCAGACGAAGAAAGACTTGTAGCCGTCAGATACAAAAGTCCCCTTATTCTTGGAGTGGGAGACGGAGAGTTCTTCTTGGCTTCTGATATCCCAGCAATTCTGGAGTACACGAACAGAGTTGCTTAT
>JAPDIY010000008.1 GCA_029259335.1 Archaeoglobi archaeon | reverse complement strand
AACACTGCTGTAGGCAAAGCCGTAAACGTCCATGCTTTCAGCCTCCTCGACACTTTCAGGTCTTGCCAGAGTTAGAACTCCATCTATTCCGGACGTTACAGCAACCCCTTGCTTCCCCCCTTCCCTAAAGTCGAGGAAGTGCGATGTGCCCTCACCTCTACTTCGCTCAACCTCTGCAATAACCGCATTACGCAGTTCAGACACGCCCCTCTCGGAAAGCATTCTGTGCTTGAACCCGCCAGGCCCGACGAGTGATAAGAGATCGGTGTATGGTGCCTCTTTCAGTGCAGCATCACCGAGATGGGTGTGGGCGTTGAAAAAGGTGAGAGTGATTACAAAATCAGCTTTATCGACTCTGCTCTCCTCAAACACCATTTCTTCGGTGATGAGGTGACCGTATCTCTCCCCCTCAGGAGTTACAAGTACACCCCTGTACAGCATGGGAAGAGTTAAATATTCTCCCACAAAACCTTTACCATGGCCAAGGTGACGAAGGGGAAGGCCAAGACTCCACCGCTGATGTCCTCGGCAGGCATAATGAGGTACTTTGAAGAGGAGAAGACGCAGATCAAAGTCAGCCCGAAGACTATCTTGGTTGCAGGAATTCTTACTGGCGTACTTGTCATAATACTCAATGCTTACTATGGTCTCTGGCCTTAGGGAAGTAGTCTTTGCAGGCAGGTCAAATGTAGGCAAATCAACTCTTTTTTCGTCTCTTCTTAAGACGAACGTCAGGAAGGGGAAGAAGCCGGGAACGACTTTAAAGCCCAATACATTCCAGGTAGGGAAGATACTGTTCACGGATTTGCCGGGATTTGGATACGTCAGAGGGGTTGGAAAGGATTTTAACGAAAAAATCAAGGATTTTGTTGTCCACTACATCGAGAGCAATGCCTCAAGGATTGTTGCAGCAGTTGAGGTTATAGATGCCAGTTCGTTTGTCGAGATAGCGGAAAGATGGGAGAGCAGGGGATATATTCCGATTGAGGTTGAGATGTTTGAGTTCCTCGATGAGATTACGCCCAGAGTGTTTGTCGCGGCAAACAAAATGGACAAGGTTGAGGATGCCAGATTGCTGGATAGAATCGCTGAGAAACTCGGAATGCAGCCTCCATGGGAGAACTGGAAGCATGTGATCTATCCCGTTTCGGCAAAAAGAGGAGAGGTTGATAACCTTAAGAGGGATCTGAAGCATTACCTGATCTCGTCCGGTATAAAGGATGCTCCAAAGGCTTTTAGAGGTTCGTCGGGATATCGATGAATACAGTCTCAAGGCCGAGCTTTTCAGCCACAACCTTCATCAGACTCTCAACACCAAACTTCTCGCTCTCATAGTGTCCGAGAAAGATTACGTTAATTCCACCCTCCTTGGCGAGATGATACGCTTCGTGCTCAGGCTCACCTGTTATTAGCAGCTCAATTCCCTTCTCTATAGCCTCGTTAATCGCAAAGCTGCCCTTTCCTGAGACTGCAGCTACTCTCCTCACTTTTTCTCTGCCGAATGGTAAGATTTTTGCCGGGCCAAGTTTGTCGGCTATAGCTGTAACGCTTACCGGACTACTCATCTCAGCAGAGTAGCCTATCTTTACCCCTTTATACTCTCCAAACTCCTCCTCAGGCTCGGCACCAACTCTTCTCAGAATTGTGGCGTTGTTTCCAACCTCTCTGTGGGCGTCGAGGGGGAGGTGGGCAGCATAGAGGGATATGCCGTTTTTGAGTAAGTATTCAATCCTTTTCTTCACTATGCCCCTCACGTAGTCAATCCCACCCCAGATCATCCCGTGATGCACAATTAACACGTCCGCCCCATTCATCCTAGCAGCTCTGAAGCTCTCCATGCAGGCGTCTACAGCAAAAGCAATCTTCTCAACCTCTCTATTTCCTTCAACCTGAAGTCCGTTGTTTGACACATCCTGATACTTCCAGATTTCAAGATACTCGTCGAGAAATTCGCAGACTTCCGAAAGCCTCATACCTGAAATTCTCTCAGCCACTACTTGAATCTAACTAATGCAAGAGCAACCTTATAACCGACCAAACTGCAAAGGCCAGATCAGAAGGCTCCATGAGGTAGTGACGAAATTCATTTGAATAAACAATGCTGTCGGGAATCTAATGTCCTATTGCTGATCCCTCCCCACGGCATCCTCGAAATCCCTGCCATTATAATAGCTGGAGCAGCTGGCATCAAAAACCTGAAAATAGCAGAAGAGATGTCAACATAGCAGAAATAAAAATTAACACTGAAAGGCCAGTAGCAATAATGGACATCTACATCGTACTTGTAGAGCTGAAAATCCCTGAAAACGTTGGATTTATAGCACGAGTCGCAAAAAATTATGGAATCGAGAATCTGTGCCTCTACAACTGCAATGTGGCTGAAGAAAGCTACCATACAGCGGCACATGCAAAGGATGTGCTCGAAAACGCTGTGACTGTCGAAAATCTGCAGAACTTCCTCAATCGGATGAACGTGGTGGTTGGGACGACGGGTATTGAGGGTGGAGATTACAAGTATCTGCGCAAAACCTTAGCAACTCCCGAAGAGTTGCCCGAACTCGTGAAAGGGGCACAGAAGGTTGCTGTTCTTTTCGGAAGAGAAGATTATGGCCTCTACAATGATGAGCTTGCTTTATGTCATATTCTTGTGAGAATTCCTACCAGCGAGGAGTATCCCGTCATGAACGTCAGTCATGCTGCGGCGGTAGTCCTCTACTTTCTCCGTCCACTCCTTTCAAAGTTTGATAAGGATACAAATAAGGAGGATGAGCCAGCGACTTCAGGAGACATTGAAGTTCTCCTGAGTAATCTCGTAAGCATGCTTGAAATTATTCAGTATCCCCAGCACAGGATAAAAAGGACTGTTGTGGTATTCCGCAGGATACTTGGGAGGGCAAAGGTTAGAAGGCACGAAATACAGACTCTCAACGCCATCTTTCGAAAGACCGTTAGCTACATAAAGAGAATGAACAAGTAATGCTATGAATAAAATCTGGACTATACTTCTACTGATATCAGTCGTAGCTATAATTTGCCTCACCCTCTACTTTTTCATGCCCCTGCTTGATGGAATAGTTATGGGCATCGTTTTTGCCTACGTCGCAAAGCCGATAAAAAGGAGGTTAGAGCCGATAGGAAAAATAAAGGCTTCTGCACTAGCAACCATAGTCGTAATCGTTCCGATTTCTGTTCTGATATTCTACGGTCTCTTTCAGGGGCTGAATCAGGCCATATACCTAATTACCCATTACCAGATAATAGAGTCTGGACTGCTCGATTTGCTGAAGAAGTTTGGAGTGGAAAGAGGAGAGGAGTACGTGAAACGGATAACGTCAGACATATTCTCCATACTTCAGAGCACAGTACAGCCATCAGTGGTTGAGATCACAAAAAGAGCTACACTGTTGATATTGAACTTTTTTATCTCTATTGTAGTCTGCTTCTACTCTCTCGCCGATATGGAAAGATTCGTTAACAGAACGACCAGTATAGTGCCGTCTGAAAGCAGAGAAGAACTCAGAAAATTTATAGAGGAAATTGACTACACCTTTGAGTCCTTGTGGTTCGGGAACTTCGTCGTGGCAATCCTTATCGGACTTGCAAGCTTACCGTTTTTCCTATACTTCAACGTACCTTTTGCCCCCTTGCTTTCTGGACTAATGTTTCTCGCCGCTCTCATCCCCATTTTTGCAGAGTGGATGATAATACTTCCTGTCTCCCTCTACCTTCTTCTTGTTGATGTTGGAAAGGGGTTAACATTCCTCGCCACAGGGGTTGTCTTTCTTTACATCTTGCCTGAGTTGATACTAAGGCCGCATTTTGTGGGGTACACTTCAAAAATACACCCTCTAATTCTGATGCTCGCGTTTATCGGGGGAGGGATTGTAGGTGGAATAAGTGGCTTTTTTATTGCCCCGATGATTGCCGGTCTGGCTACGGCAATTTACAACTACTATACCAGCGACGAAAAAGAGGATTTCAGCGACCAAGAACCATAATCCTAAACCTATCCGATGCTCTTGCAGCAGCGTTTGCGACATATCCGAGATGGGCGACCCAAGTAACCATCAAATGAACATCCAGCGGATTTGCTTCTTCAAGATTGAAAAGTTTGGCATGCAAACCGATCTGAATTAAGTCACATTCATGTTCAAGCTGCTCAATAACGGGTACGTACTCTAACGCTCTTTGCACCTCCCTCTTGCTGAAAGATGTTTCAATTAGCTGTCTGATGCTCTCAACCATCTCTTCGTAATGATTGACTACTTCCATCAGTTTTGATAGCAGGACTGAGAACTCATCCCAAACATCTTCAGGAACTTTGACCTTTCTAAAGGTTACCATGTGCCCAACATGCTCGCAATTGTTGATAATATCATCCTGAACCTTAAGAAATTCAAGAAGATCGTGGCGATCAACCGGAAGCATCAGAGATTTTGTCACATTCCCTCTAATCTCTTCCTTTATCTGATCTGCATGATGTTCGAGTTCATCTATCTCCTCTCTTAGTTCTTCCACTTCGTCGAAATTTTCTTTCCTCAAAGCTTCAAACTGTTGTTGAAGAAGTCCTACAGCCCTTCCGCACATTCTGGCGTGCTGGGCGAGAGATTGAAATGGGGAATATCCAAAGACTTCCCCCACAGATCGGAAGAACTTCATACGAACACCACCATCAGCGTGTAGAGGCTTATCGTCATTGCAGCCGCTACTGGGACTGTGACTATCCATGAGAATATAATTTTTTGCACTATTTTCAGATTGACGCTCGCCAGACCTCCAGCCAGTCCAACACCGATAACGCTGCCAACAAGAGTATGTGTTGTTGATACGGGCATACCAATAGATGATGCGGCCAGAACCGTTGTGGCTGTTGCAAACTCGGCTGAAAAGCCCCTTGTATATGTGAGTTCGGTAATCTGTTTACCTACCGTTTCAATGACTCTGTAGCCCCATGTTGCAATTCCGATAGCTATGCCCAGACCGCCAAAAAACAGTACCCAGAACGGGACTTCTCCGCTGTATCCCATTATAGCGGCAATAGGGCCTGTGGCGTTTGCAACATCGTTGCTTCCATGGGCGAAAGCCATGTAGGAAGCAGTCAAAACCTGAAGATACCTGAAAACATGTTCTATGCTTTCACTTGCAAATCTATTAAGCAGAATAAAACGTATGAGCATGAAAACCACAAAAGCTATTGCCGCACCCAGAAGGGGTGAGATAATCCAGCTAAGAACGACCTTTGCCAAAACGTTCCATTTTATCTGGTCAAGAGTTAAATGGTTCTGAGAGACTGCTGCAAGACCAAAGCCAAGCATTGCACCAACGATCGAGTGGGTGGTAGAGATAGGTAGATGGTAGTAAGTCGAAATAGTGATCCAGAATCCTGCTGAAAGAAGGGCTGCAAGGGCTCCAAAAACAACCAGGTGGTGATCAAGCAACTCAATCGGGACTATTCCCTTCGCCACGGTATGTGTCACTTTTTTACCAAAAAATGCTGCACCACAGAACTCCAGAATAGATGCCAGAACAACAATCTGTTTCAGCGTCAAAGCTCTACTGCCGTAAGATGTTGCCATTGAGTTCGCAGCGTCGTTAGCACCAATATTCCACGCAACATAGAAGCCAACTACAGCCGCTGCAACAATGAAAATGTCCAGAACCATGAAATGCGTTTAATTTTGGGTATATATTCTTTTCCATTTCAATTGATGGAAGCGTTAAAGATATATATCTCCATTTTGACTATATACCGATGTTGGAGAGTAGAAAGGTGTTCTTCAGCGGGAAAAGTAGCTACATCCTGACTCTGCCGAAAAAATGGGTGAAGGAGAACGGGATTGAAGCTGGAAATGAAGTTATAATGAGTATCGGAAAGAACTTCATCACCATCTATCCGAAAAAAAGCGATTTGAAGAAAAAGTCGATCAGTATCGATTCAAGAGATTTGAGGCACGAGTCGCTTATGCGGAGAATCATATCTTACTACCTTGCTGGCATCGATTCCATAAAACTGAAAATTTATAACGAGGAGCAGAGATCAGCCATTTCGAGGGCATCGGACATACTCATCGGTGCAGAGGTTGTGGAGGATACCGGAAAGGAGATTGTCATGGAGATTTTTTTGGACAACTCAAGATTGAAGACAGAAAATATAATGAGGAGAATGGGGAATACGTGTGTGGGAATGGTGTCAGATTTCTGTGCAGCCCTCAGAAAGTTTGATAGATACCTCTGCAACTCCATAATAGCAAGGGAAAGGGAGGTTGACAGACTGCACTTTTTACTGCTGAGGCAGTTGAAATTGGCAAATATGCACGCTGATGTTGCTTCTGAGCTTGAAATTCCGGTTGAGAAAATTCAGGAGTACAGAACGGTCGTTAGGGCTCTTGAGAGGGTCGCAGATCATGCTGCAAATATGGCAGAGAGCTTGCTTGAGCTGGGAAAACCTGTCGGCTATCTCTGCGATTTTGTTGATGCAGATCTTGACA
This sequence comes from Archaeoglobi archaeon, assembly GCA_029259335.1. GTDB lineage: Archaea > Halobacteriota > Archaeoglobi > Archaeoglobales > Archaeoglobaceae > Archaeoglobus. Next base: position 59,836 of record JAPDIY010000008.1, on the reverse strand, counting down.
TGCTTCGCACCGCAGTTGTAGCGTTCCTTGAAAACGAAATAGAGCTTGCAGAAGTTGTACTTGAGGAATTTGACGAATTTGAGGAGCTTGAGAATAGATACTACAGCAGTGTTCTGGCCGCTGACGTGGAGGAGGCTTTGCATCTCAAATCAATGATTGATAGCCTTTCGAGAATTGCAAGCTATTCCGCAGACATTGCAGAAGTCGTAATTGATATGGCTGTTGTATAGTTAGGGTTAAAAACAGAAGGACGAAAGGGATGTTAGGCCTATGGTGGGAGAAACACTGCTGAGATTTCTCGATGTTGTTTCAGAACACATAAGGAATCTGAAGAGTCACCTAAATCTGGAGAACGTCGAGGAGATGATTAAGCTTATTGACGGATCGAAAGCAATTTTCGTCATTGGTGCTGGAAGGAGCGGTTACATCGCAAAGGCGTTTGCTATGCGCCTAATGCATCTCGGCTATGCCGTTTATGTTGTTGGAGAAACCGTTACGCCGAGAATTACTATGGATGATACACTCATTGCCATTTCAGGCAGTGGAGAGACAACATCTGTTGTGAACATAAGTAAGAAGGCGAAGGATATAGGCTCAAAGCTCGTGGCGATAACGGGAAATAGGAATTCAAGCCTCGCCGAAATGGCGGATGTGGTTGTGCTGATAAAAGCCAAGATAAAGAAGGAGAAGGATGAGGCTTTATCTCAGCTTGCTCCTCTCGGCACCATGTTTGAGTTGAGTACCATGACATTCCTCGATGCTCTTGTTGCGGAGATAATGATGCGAAAGCATCTCACTGAAAGTGACCTTGAGGCGAGGCATGCCGTGCTTGAATGAGGTGATAGTTTGAGGGAACTTATAGCAAAACTGAGCAATGCTCATGGTGTGAGCGGATTTGAAGATGAGATTAGAGAAGTAGTCAAAGCTGAACTTGAAGGATGGGCAGATGAAGTCAGGACGGATTCAATGGGGAATCTCATATGCACGAAAAATGGTGGCAAGCCGGAAATCATGATTGCGGCCCACATGGACGAGATAGGATTTGCTGTTAAGTACATAGATGACAAAGGATTCATCAGGATTGCACCGATTGGGGGGTGGTTCTCGCAGATAGCTTTGGCTCAGAGAGTTATTCTCTATGGTAAAAAGAAGGTTTACGGCGTTATAGGATGCAAACCACCGCATCTGATGAAGGATGATGAGAGGAAAAAGAGCGTTGAGATTAAAGATATGTTTGTTGACATAGGGGCGAGCAGCAAGGATGAGGTTCTGGAGATGGGAATAAACGTTGGCACCCCTGTTGCTCTGGACAGAGAAGTTGTAGAGCTAGCAAATGGAAGGCTCACTGGAAAGGCCTTCGACAACAGGGTTGGAGTAGCAGTGATGATTGAGGCTGTAAAAAGGACAAAGGCTGATGTTACGATTCACGCAGTCGCAACTGTTCAGGAGGAAGTTGGGTTGAAGGGGGCGAGAACTTCAGCCTTTGCCATAGAGCCAGATGCAGCCATTGCAATTGATAGTTGCGTTGCAGCAGACTTTCCCGGTAGCGAGTCTGCCCATATGGATGTTAAGCTGGGTAACGGGGCGGCGATAACAGTGATTGATGCATCGGGTAGGGGTTTGATAGCTTCGCCAAAAGTTTTGAAGTGGCTTACAGAAACTGCAGAGAGACACAACATACCCTATCAGCTTGAGGTTGCTGAGGGGGGAACTACAGATGCGACCGCAATTCATCTCACAAAAGAGGGGATTCCTGCAGGAGTTGTCAGCGTTCCGGCAAGGTACATACATAGTCCGGTGGAGGTAGTAGATATCAGAGATGTTGAGAGTGCTGTTGAAATAGTGGCAAAAGCTCTGGAGAGCGCCAAAGATTACTTTTAGAGAAAATTTTTATTTCGGGAGACTTAGGAATCAAAAAAGACCATAGATTTCTGGAGGTGACGACTCATGAAAATCTGGATTATTGGAGCTTATGGTATAGTTTCTACCACTGCAATGGTGGGAGCAAAGGCAATAGCCAAAGGAATTGCCCCAAAAACAGGTTTAGTTTCTGAACTTCCTCATTTCGAAGGAATTGACAGATACGCACCGCTCGAATTTGAATTTGGTGGTCACGAAATAAGAATGCTCAAGAATGCCTTTGAGGCCGCAGAGGAGCACTGGAATCTGAACAGGCATTTCGAGAGGGATTTGCTTGATGCTGTCAGAGACGATCTTGAGAAGATCGTTGCAAGTAAGGGCACTGCCCTCAATTGCGGAACGGGTATCAAAGAGCTGGGCAAAATAGAGACGCTGGAGAGTGAAGGATTGAGTCTGAGGGAGATAGTTGACAGAATCACGGAAGATATAAAGGGTTTTGCTGATGACGAGACGGTTGTTATAAATGTTGCATCCACCGAGCCACTGCCCAACTTCAGCGAGGAGTATCACGGAACCATAGAGGGTTTTGAGAGGATGATCGATGAGGACAGGAAGGAGTACGCTTCGGCAAGCATGCTCTACGCCTACGCAGCGCTTAAACTCGGATTGCCTTATGCCAACTTCACACCAAGTCCCGGCTCAGCTATACCAGCATTGAAGCAGCTTGCTGAGGAGAAGGGAGTACCTCATGCGGGAAATGATGGAAAGACAGGAGAGACTCTTGTGAAAACGACTCTTGCCCCGATGTTCGCATACAGAAACATGGAGGTTGTGGGATGGATGAGCTACAACATTCTCGGCGATTACGACGGCAAAGTTCTGTCGGCGAGGGACAACAAGGAGAGCAAGGTTCTGAGCAAGGACAAGGTTCTGGAGAAAATGCTCGGCTACTCTCCGTACAGCATCACGGAGATACAATACTTCCCAAGCCTCGTTGACAACAAAACAGCATTCGACTTCATACACTTTAGAGGATTCCTTGGAAGGATGATGAAGTTCTACTTCATCTGGGATGCCATTGATGCAATCGTTGCAGCCCCGCTCATCCTTGACATCGCCAGATTCCTGCTGTTCGCAAAGAAGAAGGGTATAAAGGGAGTGGTCAAGGAGATGGCTTTCTTCTTCAAGAGCCCCATGGATACAAATGTGATCAACACCCACGAGCAGTTTGAGGTGCTCAAGGAGTGGTATTCTGAGCTTTCCTGATTTTTTTATTTCAGATTTAAAAATTGGAAAAATTTAGCGAACTCCAAGCAGATTCCTCGCTACAATAAGCTTCTCTATCTCCTTAGCACCCTCATAAATCTCGGTTATCTTCGCATCCCTGTAGAACTGGTTTATCGCGTACTCGTCAATATACCCATAACCGCCGTGGAACTGAAGCGCCCAGTTTGCAGTTTCAACAGCAACTTCTCCGGCATACCACTTTGCCATCGCTGACAGCATGTTATCTGGCTTTCCCTGCTCAACCTGCACTGCCGCTGCCCTGTAAACGAGAGTTCTTGCAGCCTCAATCTTCGTGGCAAGCTCAGCGAGCCTGAACTGGATGTACTGGAATGCAGCTAAAGGCACACCGAATGCCTTTCTCTGCTTCACATAGTCGGTTACGAGCTTCAAAGCACCTTTGGCAATCCCAACCGCCTGCGCTCCAACCCAGACTCTGCTTATGTCAAAGAACTCCATCATGTAGTAGAATCCCTTACCTTCCTCTCCCACAAGGTTCTCCGCTGGCACTCTAACGTTGTTAAAGCTCACCTCTGCCGTGTCACTCGCCCTGATCCCCATCTTACCCGTTATCTTCGTCGCCTTGTATCCTTCCCTGTCAGTCTCGACGATGAAGTATGAAATTCCCCTGTGCTTTGCCTTCGGATCCATTTCCCTCGTCCTTGCGGTAACCAGCAAGAAGTTCGCTATAGTGCCATTGCTTATGAACTGCTTTGTGCCGTTGATCACCCACTCATCTCCCTCCTTCACTGCTCTCGTCTTGATGTTTGCCGCATCACTCCCAGCGTCAGGTTCGGTGTTGGCCATACCCATTATCACTTCTCCTCTCGCCAGTTTGGGCAGCCACTTCTCCTTCTGCTCTTCACTACCATGCAGATGCAGAATCTCGTAACCAAAGGTTGGAATCAGGCATGCAAGACCGAGACCGGGATTTACTGCTGAGAACTCCTCCATCACAATCATTTTCTCTATCGGTCCGTATCCACCGCCACCATACTCCTCAGGGATGTCTACAGCATGGAAGCCGAGCTTCGCGCACTTCTTCCAGAGCTCAAACGGGAATTTCTCCTCTCTGTCACACTCCCTAGCCAGCTCAGGTGTGAATTCCTTCTCGGCAAACTCTCTCGCGGCTCTCCTAATATCCTCTTGCTCCTCAGTAAATGTAAAACCGATCGCCATAATACATATGCAGAATGTAGATATATAAGAATTGACTTTTAGCTCTGGTGAGTTATGCTGGGGTAAACGACGTATCTTGCGGTCATCAAATCAGATGGAGTGTCTATCTCTATCCACGGCAGACCTTTTGTGGACTCATAGGACACTTCATGACCAGCATCAATCATTGACTGAAACGCTTCCTCGTAGAACACTCTTCTTCCCTTCCTGTCCATCACCAGCGAGATGTGCTCATTCAGGTCATCAACCGCACTCTCGTGAACCTTCGCAATCCCGATGTACTCCCCATCTGCCTCGCTCGGTGGTATCTGCTTGCTGATTTCCTTTACGGATCCATCAGCTATCTTCACCTTCATCTCTTCCTCTCCTAATCTCTTTACCATATCAACCGACAGTGTTAGGTTTTCACTCCCGTTGTTGTGAAGACAATCGAATATCTCTGGGTGGAAAAGGACGTCAGAGTTCAAAATGTAAAATCCTTTCCTTACGTGATCAATAGCAAGATGCAGACTATAGATGTTGTTCGTTTTTTTGTACAGACTGTTGTGAACAAATTTAAAGTTCAAATCAAATCGCGAAAGATACTCCCTCAGCTTGTATCCTTTATGGCCCGTAACCACGATTATATCTTTTATTCCTTTATCCATTAAGGTTTGAACTGCATAATATATCAGAGGTTTGTTACCGATTTTGAGCAGAGCCTTGGGAATTTCGCGCGTATGATGACCCAATCTTGAACCGTAACCTGCAGCGAGTATTACTGCCTCCATGGAAAATGTTAAAAGGGGAGTTATTTAAAACTACCCCCAAGGGGTGGTTTGAATTAAATGGGAGTATTTGCTGACCGAACTCGTCTATCGGAGGTTCTCAAAACCTCTTGCGAGATTGCTGTCGAAAACGAGCATTACGCCGAATACGGTGACGTTTATCGCCACAGCCGTCGGATTGCTTTCCGCTACGATAATAGCAATGCGTGAGATATACTTGGGGGTTATAGTGCTGTTCATTTCGCAGATACTCGACTGCACCGACGGAGATCTGGCAAGGTTGACGAAAAAGGTGACGAGAAAGGGTGCTTATCTTGATAGAGTTTTTGACAGGTTCGTTGATGCTGCCATTGTAATGGGCATCGTTTATCTCTTCCCGCTGGAGCTATGGTTTGAAGGTTTCCTAGCAGCGGTTGGCTCATTTGGAGTTAGCATAACGAGGGCAATGGCTGAGGCTGAAGGGGCGGAATGCAAGGTTGGAATAGGTGGTAGAGATACGAGGCTTGCGATAATCATGCTGGGGCTGCTTTTCGGCTATGCAACACACAATGAAGTGCAGGTTTACAGTACAACTCTCTGGATCATTGCTGTGCTCGGATTCATCACAACCCTTCACAGGATGATCCACACCATAAGGCAGCTCGATTGATTTAGGCGAGAGCAAATAGTGCCGCCCCAACGGCCCCCACAATCTGCGGCTCAGGTGGGATTTTAATCTCGAACCCAATTTTTTCCTCCAGCGCCTTTTTCATCGCCTTGTTTTTCGCCACACCACCTGTGAGCACGACGTCAGGCACTATCCTAACCCTCTGAGCCATTGCAACAATCCTTGACGCTATCGCCTCGTGGATTCCTGCTACAATGTCCTCAACTTTTTCGCCCGATGCGAGATGGCTGATTACCTCTGACTCGGCAAAAACCGTGCATGTTGAGGATATCCTTGTTGCTTTCTTGGCCCTTTCAGCGATGTCGCCAAGCTCCTCAACTTTAACACCAAGAGCGTTTGCCATAACTTCCAGAAACCTTCCGGTCCCGGCAGCACACTTGTCGTTCATAACAAACTCGGCAACCTTCCCGTTTGATATGGATATAACCTTGCTGTCCTGTCCTCCTATGTCGATAACGGTTCTTGCTGTTGGAATGAAAAAAATCGCACCTTTAGCATGGCAGCTTATCTCTGTAACCTTTTTATCGGCAAAACTGACTTTGTTCCTACCGTAGCCAGTTGCAACTATCTTCTCAACCTCTTCCCTTCTGATTCCAGCCTTTTCCAAGGTCTCGCAAAACACCTTTTCAGCTGTTTCTTCAAGATTTGGCGATACCTTGATAACTCTGTAGGCTACCAGCTCTCTGTCCTTCAGCAGAGCGCATTTGGCGGTCAACGAACCAACATCTATTCCGGCTACAATCATGGAATCACTTCAACATCTCAAGAAAGGCTTCAAGTCTCGTCTCGACCTGAGCTTCACTGAAAGCTCTGGAATCAACCATGTCCGCCTCTATCACAACCGATGGGACATCAATCATCTTCTGGATCTCATACTGGCCAAACGAGTAGGGTTTACAGCTCCTATTCGAGTGGATAACAACTCCATCCACATCGTAGTAGTTAATCAGTCTGTTTATCGCTTCAGCCATGTGCTCAAGCCCGATGTTGAGGTAGATGAAGGTGTAGGTTTCAGCCATACTCCAGAAAACATCGCTCTTATCCATCGAAATGAATCCCGTCCATGCGTTGGTGTATGTGTCAGCAACAAGGCAGGCGTCTCTCTCTGCAAAGAACTCTGCAAACCACCTGAGTCTATACCAGACGGGAATGTTGTCCCATAGCAACCTCACTTCTTCATTCTCCACAGCCCCCTCTCCCCTCTCAACTCTCTCCATCAGTTCCTTCTTCATCTCGGCGTAGAATTCAATCGGATACTCGGTACCTCTCAAACAAACAATCGGAGCCATGTTTATGAAGGCATCAAAGCATGTTAGCGGAGAGGGCTTGTGCTTGGCCATGTGCAGAACATCGGCGTAGGCATTCACACCCTCAACAGACTTTGCTAGTGTCTCTCTCAGTTTCGAGTCGCTCAATTCTCTTCCAGTCACCCTCTCGACGAAATCTACGAACTCGTAAAGCTGATCGTGGACGTATCTGACATAGCTCTCTTTGAGTTCCTTTCTGACGAAGGGTGTGTCGAGAACGAACAGTGGCACCTTGAAAATCCTGCTGAGAACCTGATACCACTTTATCACGGTGTTGCATATGTTGTTGCAAGCAAACAAAAAGTTTGGCTCCGGCAAACCTCCAATTGGGCTTGTTCCGGCATATACGCAGCCTATATCGCATCTGGCGTACGAGCAGAGATCACGGGAAAAACCCTTTTTCTCGGCAAAATCTGAGAAGTAAGGACCTTGCTTTGCAGCTCCAATCAGAGCACCGTGGTTTTCGGGATAAACTGGATAGATGTCCATTGCATAGAGCAACTCAACCGGTGCACCGCTCGTTACCCAAGCATTGACCTCTGCCTGCTTCCCCATCATGTAGTATCCTCCCATAAGCTGCTTCATTCTGTCGCTCGCCCTGAGTTTTTTCAGTGTCATTCTATCACCTCGTAAAACGCCTCAATCCTTGTCCTTAGCTGTTCATAGGATGCAATTGGAAATTCAAGCTCAATCAAGAGAGTTTTTTTGCCCATTTCTTCTAACTTCTCCTTAAGCTGCGGATAATCATAAAAATGCGGCTCGCAGAACTTCAAGAGGAGGAAAACAACTCCATCACAGTCCTTTGCCAGATTGAGGATGTATTCAAACCTTCTGTCATCGCTGAAGTGCTTTGTAGGGCATGGAGCCTTGTTGAAGTACTTATCTGCCAGATACTCATAAACATCCTCCATATTTCTGATTTCTCTCTCAGGAGTGTTGAAAGTGAAGAACCTCGTTCCGGTACAGATATCGTCCATCAAAGCGAAACCAGCATCCTCAAACAGCTTGTAAACATCAACAAAGGGACAGACACTACCTGTGATCAGAACCTTCGGCCTTCCCTCACTTCCCTCAGCTTTCTCAAGCTTTTCATCAACCAGCTTTATCGCATCCCTCACGTTCATCTCCTGAACCCTTATTGCAACCTCATAATCTGGCTTGATTTCGAAAAGTCTCGTCAGTTTCTCTTCAAGCACTCTATATAGAGATAGACTCTCTTTAACCCTTTCAAGCGTAATCTCCCCTCCCCAGCTTTCAAGAACCGCGACAAAATCCTCAAGCTCCCTGATGAAAAAGTTCCTGCTCTTCTCATCTATTCTTGATGGAAATTCGAGGTTGTGAACCTTCATATCCGTGTTTCTTTCCCAGATGTCTGTCAATCTCATCAGAGTGTCGCAGCATCTTGTGAAAACAACGGCCTGAACATCAAGTTCCCCCTTCAGTGCCCTCTCAAAGCTCCCTCTTGCCTGAGAGCAGGCGTAGCTCTGAATATGCGCTGTTGCAAGACTTATTGGATTATCGCCAGCAAAGATTCTAACAGGAGTGAAACCAGCACCGTCTATAAGCTCTTTTGGTGTATAAGTGCAGAGATATCCAACGTTCATGAGGGGTTTAGCAAGCTAAAAAATTAAAAATTTTCCGTAATTAACCCTTAGCAAGAACAATCTCAATTGTAGAAACGTTTGACCTTCTACCCTGCTCGGATTCAAGTTCCTCAGTGTCAATCTTTATTTCCTTCACCTGCACGCCTGGCATAAACCTGTTCCTGACAATCTCTGCAACATCCACTGCCCTGCTGATAGCTCTTCCTCTTGCCTTAATAACTACCTCATCTGCTCCCTCGTTCAACTGGGTCAGTGTTGCCAGCACGTAGTTCATTACAGGCTTGTTTCCGACATAGACGACCTGTTCAGCCATGTTTTTCACCTCAGGTTTCGTTGCAAAGTCGGGAATTTAAATTTTGTTAAAAAATACTTAATCATTGAAGTTTTATTTCCTCGCAACCGGCATGCTCCTAAGCCACCCTATATCAGGCAGATAAAGCCGCCTGAGATCTTTGAGCCCTATCTTAAGCATTGCTAGCCTTCCTATGCCCAGCCCCCAGGCGAGGACTTTCCCCTTTATGCCGAGGGGTTCAGTAACTTCTTTCCTGAACACCCCAGCCCCTCCAAGCTCGACCCAGCCAAGCCCCTCAACGTAAACCTCCGGCTCCACACTTGGCTCGGTGTAGGGGAAGTAGCCCGGTCTGAATCTGACATCCTCAAAGCCCATTTTGCTGAAGAACTCTCTGAGTAGGCCAAGGAGGTGTCTGAATCCGACATCCCTGTCAAGAACAACTCCCTCAAGCTGGTCGAATTCTGGCAGGTGGGTTGCATCTATCGTCTCCCTCCTGTAAACCCTGTCTATGCAGAAGGCCTTTTGGGGTGGCTCAGGATTCTCGGCGAGGTGGTGGATAGTTATCGCGGTTGTGTGCGTCCTCAATACAAGCTGCTTTGCCTTTTCAAGGCTCCACTGTCCTCCCCAACCGGATGAGCCTGTCCTCCACCCATTCTCATGCGTTTCCTTCACTCTCTCAACCACATCTCCATCGAGCTCTACATAGTGGTCGAGATAGAAGGTGTCCTGCATGTCCCTCGCCGGATGATCCTGTGGCTGGTATAACGCATCGAAGTTCCAGAACGCTGGCTGGACGTAGTGGCCTTTGATTTCCTTAAATCCCATTTCGAGGAAAACTTTCCTGCACTCCCCTATGATCCTCTCGTACGGATGGATCTTTCCGCCGTATATTTCCTTTGAGGGCACTCTGATGTCGTACTTCAGGAACTCCTTGCCCTTCCAAGTTCCGTTGAGGAGCATTTCGGGAGTCAGATCAGTAATCAGCTCCTGCAGCTCGATATCTGGTTTTCTGAGCAGTTCAATAAAAACCTGCTTTGATTCCTGACTTTCCACGAGTTTTCTTCTTTCAAGAACTTTATCAACTTCAACAACCTTACCTTCCTTTACGGCCTTCAAAATCTCTTTTTCTCTGAAATCCGGATCTTTCAGGAGTTTAATTTTTCCGTCCTTTACTTCAGCTGCTCCCTTTTTTCTCAACCAGCCGAGGCCAATCTGAAACTCCCTTCCCATAGTTTTGCGAAGCTCATCAATGCTCTCAATACCGCTTTTAACGAGAGAGGCAAGCTTCTCCTCAGGCAACCCCTCTCTCAGATACTTTTCTCCCTCTCTTGTAAGTCTGTATTCTATCTCAGATTTTTCAATGACTCTGGCATACCCTTTCTCTTGCAAAAGGTAGGCGGCCTTTAAAACAGCATCTTTGCTCATTCCTGAAAGCTCTGAAGCCTCTTCAGGTGTATATGATCTTCCGACTTCGAGTGATTTGAGGAGGATAACCTCAATTTTTGAGAGCATAGCTGGGGGTGGTGGAAATGTTTTAAAGTGTTTCCGCGTTTAGTAACATAATTAATTTTGAGGTGGTAAGAGTGGAGAGTGCTGTTGAGATTGTTGAAAAGCTGAGAAGTGGTGAATTGAAGCCAGCAGAGGTTCTAGAAGAGTGTCTGAGGAAAATAGAGGAGTTAAACCCTAAAATAAACGCCTTTATTACTATGAACGAAAAGGCAATGGAAGAAGCGAAGGCAGCTGATGTTAACTCGCCCCTTGCAGGCCTGCCCGTTGCAATCAAGGACAATGTGGAGACGAAGGGGATCAGGACAACCTACTGCTCAAAGCTTTACGAGAATTATGTGCCTGAAGAGGATGCAGTGCTGGTTGAAAGGTTGAAGAAGGCTGGAGCAGTGATTGTTGGTAAGACAAACATGCCTGAGTTTGGTTTGATCGCCTACACCGACAACCCGCTTTTCGGGCCGACAAGAAACCCATGGGACTTGTCGAGGACAGTTGGAGGGAGCAGCGGTGGTAGTGCTGCAGCCGTAGCTGCCGGAATGGTGCCAGTTGCGAGTGGAAATGATGGTGGAGGGAGTATAAGAATCCCTGCCTCATTCTGCGGCCTCTATGGCCTGAAGCCGAGTTATGGCAGGGTGCCATGCTATCCCTCCCTTCCGATGTTTGTCGGGCTGCACTCAGAGGGATTTCTGACGAGGTATGTAGAGGACACAGCGCTGATGCTGGATCTAGTTAAGGGAAGAGACAGCAGGGATATGCATTCTCTGCCAGATGATGGTGTGAGTTATCTTGAAGCCATACAGGATGTACCGGACGGTGTGAAAATAGCGTTCTCGCCAGACCTCGGCTATGCTGTTGTAGACCCTGAAGTTGAGGAGATTGTTAGAGAGGCTGCGTTCAAACTTGAAAAGTTCGGAGAGGTTGAGGAGGTTAAAATTTCTGCCCCAAGCCTTGAGGCAGACCTCGTCACAAAGGTTGTACTGGAAGTTGTGACCTTCGTGGGAGACAGAATGGAAGAGTGGGAGAAGGTTGCGTTTCCACCGTATCTTGGATTCATGACTCTCGCCCAATCTCTGTCCTTCAGAGAGTACATCAAGATTGAAGAGAAGAAGATGGAGCTCTGGAGGTCTCTCAGAAAGGTCTTTGATGAATATGACTTCCTCGTAACCCCGACTGTTGCTGTAAAACCATTTGAGCTCGGAAATATTGGTCCTAGTGAGATTGCAGGCAAGCCAGCAACCCCCATCGGATGGATGCCTTTTACATATCCATTCAACTTCACAGGCCAGCCTGCAGCTTCAATTCCTGCTGGATTCAGCAAGGATGGTTTGCCTGTTGGAATGCAGATTGTCGGCAGGCATTACGACGATGCTGGAGTGCTTAGAATCTCCAAGGCTTTTCAGGATATAAGCCCGTGGCAGGATAGGGCACCTGGGATTTAATTTTGGTTGAATCTACATTTTTTGGCACACCATATTTTTTGTAAATTCTATGCTCGCACATATACGAGTTACAACTCAACGATCTCACCAGTTCTCTCGTAAACTCTCAGTCCATCTATTTTTTCCAGTTTTTCAGCAAATTCATCCGATGTCAAGGTATTCAGGAACTCCTTGACGATCCCTTTATTCATTCTGTCTTTCCTCACAAGAAAATCGTACTCCTCGCTCTTTAGGGGGATGAAATCCAGACCATACTGAGATGCTACAGTCTTAATTCCGACTCCAACATCCGCCTTACCGCTCGCAACCGCAACAGCAACAGATGTGTGGGTTTTCGCCTCTATTGTGTATCCCTTTATTTTACCAACCAGTTCTTCAAAACTCACCCCTTCCCTCTCCGCAAGGTCTTTGAGATACATGTCTGTCAGAATCCTCGTACCACTCCCTCTGTTCCTGTTTATGAAGCTCACGTCCTCCCTCAGCAGGTCTTCAAAGCCCCCTATACCCTTTGGATTTTCCCTCGCTACAATCAGCCCCTGCTCTCTTAGGTAGCCTTTAACCAGAACCGCATCTCTTACTCCATACTTTCTAATCACAGGCTCGTTGTAAACCCCACTCTCATCAAGCAGATGTGTTCCTGCAAGATCAGCTTCTCCTCTCTTCACCGCGAGGATTCCAGATGTTGAGCCGACATTTATGACTTTGGCTGTAAATGGCCTCCTTCCTCGCATGATTGAAAGGAGGATCTCGACACCGATGCAGTGGCTACCTATGATCATCAGATCCGCTGGTCGAAGTTTACTGTACAGCCTTACATCCACCTCGCTTCCTTCATTCAGCATAACAATATTCTCCGGAATCTCGATAAACCCGTCGGTGAAGGCGAAGGCCGTAACAGCGCCGCTGTAAGACCCGCTGACGGGATAAGCGGAATAACCTTCAGAACCCGCAACAACATTTACCGGGAGCAGCTCTCTTCTACCTTCGGCGGAGAATGCTTTTACTGCAAGTCTTGCCCTAATTCTCTCTCCTCCCACCTCCCTTATTCCCGCAAGCTCCTTTATCAACGGAGCCACAAGCAATTCAAATACCGTCATGGCTGAAGTTGGATAGCCCGGTAATCCAAAAATGGGCTTTTCATTGCAAACTGCTATTACTGCAGGCTTCCCCGGTTTTATCGCTATGCCGTGAACTATAACTCCGGGCGAGAAGCCATCGAGGATTCTGTACATCACATCTCCGGCTCCAGCAGAAGTGCTACCACTCGTTATCACAATATCTGCCCTTTTCAACCCCTCCTCAATTAAACTTCGCATCTCCTCTTCCCTGTCCCTTGCTATCCCCAGAAATACCGCTTCACCTCCATTCTCAACAATAGCAGAGGAAATGGTGTAGGAGTTCACATCGTATATCTTCGCCTCTCCCAGCTCCTCTCCCGGACTCACGAGTTCATTGCCGGTGGATATGACAGCAACTATGGGTTTTCTGTATACTTTCACCCTGCTTATCCCGCAGGCTGCCATCACTCCGATTTCCCTGTGCGTCAGCCTTGTCCCCTCCCTGACAATAAGCTCTCCTACCATCACATCGCTACCTGCGAACATCACGTTCTCTCCCGGCGATACGGGACGGAATACCTCTACGTAATCACCGGACCTCTTTGTGTACTCCACCATCACAACTGCATTTGCCCCCTTGGGCATCATCGCTCCCGTTGCTATTTCAGCGGCCTCTCCCTCTTTAACCTCAAGTTCTGACCTCTCTCCGGCCTCAACAACCCCCACAATTTTTAGCCGGACAGGATTATCTTCCTCAGCCTGAAAGGTGTCCTCTGCTCTCACAGCATAGCCATCCATCGTCGCCCTGTCGAAGGGTGGGACATCAGATTTGGCATAGACGTCTTCAGCAACTATTCTGCCAACGGCATATCTTATCTCAACCTCCTTAACCTGCTTTTTGGGGGTATAAAAGCTGTAAAGCCTATCAATGGCCTCATTCACCGTAACGATATCTCTGAAAATCTTTCTCATTCGAACACCTCTGTAACATCTCTTAAAAGCGTCACCTCAACCTCCTCCCCTTCATCGTAGCCCTCCTTCTCTTCTGGAACGATGAGGAGCGCATTTGCTCTGACAAAAGAGCTTAGAATTCCTGAACCTGAGATTCTGATGGGATACACTTTCCCATCCTCCCACAACACCCTCACATTGCTCCTTACACCAATATCAGACGGTATCTTCCTCTGCAAAACTCCCTTCTGCCTGCTCCACTTTCTCGCCAGAATTCTTACATTCATCAGTCTGTAAAGGGCAGGAACGACAAAGATGTAGAAGCTCAGCAGAGCCGCAGCAGGAGATCCGGGAAGCATGAAAACTGGCTTGTTTCCAATAACTGCGGCAGCAGTTGGCATTCCGGGTTTCATGGAGACACCGTGGAAAAGGATTTCACCATACTCGGACACGATCTCCGGGACTATATCTCTGTGCCCAACAGAGGTTCCGCCTGTAATCAGGATCGCATCGTAACTCAAAGCCTCCTCAAGCTTACTCTTTATGCTTTCCCTGTTATCTCTGGCAATTCCAAGGCTTACGGCCTCAAACCCGAACTCCGCTAAGGCGTTGCACAGCATCGGATTGTTGGAGTTGTAGATCTTTGCGCCCTCAATTTTGCTTCCGAGCTCAACAAGTTCATTGCCGGTGGATATGACTGCAACTCTTGGTTTCCTGTAAACCTTGACCTTCTCAATGCCGAGAGACGCCAAAACTCCCGCATCCTGTGGTTGCAAGATCTCTCCTTTTTTCAGTATTAGCTCTCCTGCTTTTATGTCCTCTCCTCTCCTCGAAACGTTTTTCATCGGGGTAACGGATTTTAGAACTTCGATAAATTGCCCATTGTTCTTCGTGTATTCCAACATAACAACCGCGTTCGCTCCTCTGGGCATCATCGCTCCCGTTACTATTTTTGCTGCTTTTCCTGACTCGATAACAACGTCTGGAGTCTCACCAATTTCAACATTGCTGGCAATTTCGAGCATTATAGGATTTGTTTGCGAAGCTCCGAAAGTGTCCTCCGCTCTCACAGCATAGCCATCCATCGTCGCCCTGTCGAAGGGTGGGACATCAGATTTGGCATAGACGTCTTCAGCAAGTACACGTGATTGGCAGGAGAAAACGTTAACTTCTTCAATCTCCAAAGCTTTTAGTCTGTCAACAAGCTTCTGTATACCTGAATCAACCTTTTCTCTTTTCCAGAATCCGATTTCTCTGATCATTATGCATGGTTATACACATCGGTTATATATCATTTACCGCAAAATTCATAAGACATCTGGCTGGATAGATTAAAGGGGCTCGTGGTCTAGGGGTTATGACGTCGCCTTGACGAGGCGAAGGTCCCCGGTTCGAATCCGGGCGAGCCCACTATTCTTAAAATTTTAAAGTTCTGTAGGTTGTTCAGTCCTCAAAGAGTCCAATAGCTTGTCTATAGTCTCGGAGAAGCGATTTCTGAAGTGTTCTTTTAGAAATATTAGTTTTCTAATGAAATTCTGGTGTGTAAATCAACCTGATGGCTTCTCTTGGCGGAGTTTTCTTTTCTCGTTTCTTTGGCGGACTTTCTGATTATTTCTCATAAAAAATTAAATTTAATTTTTAAATTCTATGCAATCTTTAGAACAGTTATCCTTTACGTCTCTTTCCAACGAATAAGCTTAATCCGCCCACAACGTATTAAAGATGCTACAACGATATAGAAGGATGTGCAAGTGAAGCTGTATAGTGCTACTGAGATCGTTAAGCACCAGAAACACAAAGACCGTGCTTGGAGTATTTTGAAGAACTGATCCACGAGGTGAGAAGATAGAGGCAATCAACAAGCTTTTTTCTGCGATGCAACCGGCGTAGATTCAATTGAAGGAAGGATGCCAAAAAATGAGGCGAAATATCCTAAGGACAGGAAGAGAAGGGCACAGGCGTAAAGCAGAGCAGAGCCAGTATAAACGCAAACACTCCTAAAATATATCTTTCTAGCCCTATCGGCGTTTCATCGTCGATTGGCTTGGGATGCCTTTGCATTGAGAAGAAGAACGTGATAACCCCCCAGAAAAGCCATATCGTATTCGGTTGGTTTAATGTCTTCATTATATACACACCATAGGCGATGAGAATTAATGGTATGAATTTTGAAATGGTCTCACTTGCCTCCCCTACCATCGCCCTCATCACATGTCCACCATCAAGCTGACCAACAGGTAGCATGTTAAGGAAGGTAACAAAGAAGCCAACCCACCCGGCGAAGGCGACGGGGTGAATCACCTCCCTCTGGTAATTGAAGATGTAAAGTATGACATCGAAGATCGGAGGGGTGCCGATACAGAGTGTTGGCTCGATTTTGAGCTCAAAGGGAATCTGCAATCCGATGATAACGACTATGATTGAAGCCACGATTCCCGTAAGTGGGCCTGAGACGCCTACATCGAAAAGAGCCTTTCTGCTCGGTATCGCTCCTCTGTGTCTTATGACCGCGCCGAGAGTGCCGATAATCGTCGGAAAGGGGATGAAATATGGTAGAGAAGTCTTCATTTTCCACCTTCTTGCAGCAAAGTAGTGTCCCATCTCATGGCTTCCAAGGACGAACATTATTGCAGTGGAGAACGCCAAGCCCCCAATCAGATCAATTTCCTTACCGTAGAATGTTGATCCGACAAGGGTAGTTGTGGCAAACGTGGCGATAAAGAGAAGGATGTTGACGGTGTAGTTCTCCTTCACCTCTACCTTTCTCAATTCGAGAACCATCTCACCGTAATGGTAACGCAAAGCAACCTCATATTCCTGCGAAAGTATTTGAAGAAGTCTCCTTATCTCAACATCGCTGGCAACCGGTACAACGTAAAATCTCAGAGTGTTTCCGATTTTTTCCTCTGAGTAGATCTTAAAGTATCTTCCTATTTCCTCTTTTAGGTTCATTTTATCAACTCTACATAGCCGCTGTTTGCATCCACTCTCACTCTGTCTCCAGTTTTAACGATTTCGAAAAATTTCTCATCTTTCACCTCAACAAGCGGGATACCTGCGATTACAGCACCAACGGCGATGATTGGCTCTGTCTTTCTGTTTATTATTGCCTTTGGAGCAACACCGTTCTTTTTCAGATTTAGGAGAACATACGTTCCGACTGTCGAGCCCTTGCCACCGGGAAAAATCAGAATCTTGTTCGCCACTGTTTGACCCTTTAATTCCGATTCTGCTTCTATCACACCCGTATCTTTGTTCACACCTCCAAGAAACGAAATATACTCCTTGGATACGAGTGCTTTTCCCTCAGCGTAACCTCTGCTCACGATCTTGCATCTGAATTTCACAAAAGTAGTGGTATCAATTATTATATGGCTTTTACCCTCTTCTTCTTCGCAAGTGGTCGCGGCTTAATCAGAATCCTACCGCCGCAGTTAGTACATTGAATAAGGCTCCTTTCGGGGTCAATATCAACCTCCGCTCCACAAATAAGGCAGATGTAGGACATAAATCACCTCAAAGACTTGTCAACAATTCTACCACCCGGTGTGGCTGGCTGATAGCAACCACCTGCAAACTTGTAACCACAGTGCCTGCATTCCCAGATACCCGTTCCGACTCTCTTCACTGCCTTCTTCCCGCATTTCTTGCAGATGTATTTCTGCCTCTGCAAGACGTCGATCTCAACCCACGTCCTTCGTACTCTAAGACCGTATCTCGTTCCGAACCTGCCCGCTGACTTCACTTTCTTGGTTCTGCCCATGAAGTTTGAGAGTGGGGATTGCATTTAATATTTTCCCACCAAACTGATTGCAGATTTAAAACGAATCGTACAGCCTTTTGTGCCTGATGTACTCGCCCCTGTCAGTTAAGTTCTCAACTACAACTCTCTCAGGATCGACATCCCAAATTTTCTCTGCCGAAAATCTGCTCTTTCCTATCCCTATTATGTCTCCATGCCTATTGGACACAAAAACTACTTCATTCTCTCCAAAATCCCCTGTTTTCACGACTGAGGAGGAGAAGATATCCCTGCCGTACAAGAAAAGCATCTCTCCCTTCTCGTTCACCCACACCTTCTTTTTGTCATTTCCCATAAGCCAGAAGGACCCCTCCAAAGACAATCTCAACCTTCTACCAACTTCTCCAATTTTTATTCCAGCATTATAGATCAAATTCGGATCTAAATACCTCAAAAACTCTGCAAGATCTTTTGAAACGGCAAAGACCTCCTTTTTGCTTTTCGTCTCTCTCACGAAAATTGCGTATTTGTTAAGAAAACTCTTTGAGTCAAAATAGTTTAGGGCTTTTTTAATTACTTTCAGTTCCTTCTTATTCGGCTCTCTAAGTGCCATAACATCGCCCTTGCCACGTTACTGTAATCCCCGTCAACCCTGAAGGATTCGACGGTGTTCACTATCACGTCTTCTCCCACCTTAACGTCCATTCTGTCTCTAATTTCATCAGGCAGCACAACCTCTCCGTTTGCCGTCATTTTGTAGCAGTCCATGTTTTCCTCCACAGCCACAACGACAAATCGCTGCTTGAAGAAATACGGCCTCCTGTCATCGAAAGTCCTGAGAGTTGCAAATGTCTCATTAGGTATGATGGATGTGTTCACCTCCAAAGCTTTTGCGTTTATCCCAATCTCCCTTTTTCCGAGTTCGTAACTAAATCCGCCAACCTTGCTCAGATACGTGTCCGAAACGACTTCAACCGGATACCTGTACATCGTCCATACATTTTCAAAAACCAGAATATATCACTTTCGGTCAATTTAGCAATTAATCATTTACAATAATTCTTAAGGTTCTCATTCGGATTGCTTTTATGGACTACTGGGAAGTTGCGGACAAATTCTCCAGAGAGATGTACGGAAAATACCTGAGAAGAGTTGACAGACCGGGTAACACTCCTGAACCGTGGAAAGATTTCTCGATGTATTTGCTGATTAAAAGGCTTTTTGAAGAGATTGAGGAGTTGAAGGAAGCTGTTAGTAATTCAAGCAGCGAAAATATCATGGATGAGCTGTTAGATGTGGCAAATTTCTGCATGTTTCTGTGGGCAAAGCTGAAGTATTATTCTTAGCCGAATGTTATATTAATCAGCCCCAAACTTTGTAGTGATGCTTATAGCCGTCGAAGGGATTGACGGAACTGGAAAAACGACAGTAAGCAGATATATTGTGGAACTTCTGAGAAAAAAAGGTTTTGAATGTGTTTTGCTCAGAGAACCGGGAGATAGTGAGTATGGGGAGAGGATAAGGAATTCTAAGAAAAGACTTAGCCCTGAGAAGGAGCTTGAGCTTTTCATGTTGGACAGGATTGAGGACGTGAAGAACAATATTCTGCCTGCACTGGAGGAAGGTAAGGTTGTGGTTATGGACAGATACTACTTCTCAAGCATTGCCTATCAAGGAGCGAGAGGACTGGATGCTGAGGAAATAAGGAAAATGAATGAGAAGATGGCACCCAAACCTGATTTGGTGATACTTCTTGATGCTGAACCTGAAGTGGTTCTGGAAAGGATCAAGTCGAGAGGAGATTTAACACCTTTTGAAGACCTTGAGTACCTAAAAAAGGTCAGAGAGAATTTTTTGAAGTATGCTGACGAAAGTACGGTAATTATCGATGCTTCAAATCCCCTTGATAAAGTTAAGGAGGAGGTAAAGAGGGTTATATGCGAATTTTTAAACGTCAACCTCCAGAAGAACCCTGATTAAATCCTTGTCCCTGACAGTACCCATCAGCCTGTTTTCGGAGTCGAGAACGGGTATGTAGTCCAAATCGCTCTGAACCATCTTTCTTGCGCATTTAGAAACGTTTGTCTGCGGATATACAAACTCTGGCTTCTTCATGTAATTTTTAACGGGCTCTTTTGGCAGCTTAACAACACTGACCTCAAAGTACTTTACCGTGTAGTCTCTGACAGCATCCCAGCTCCAGCTATCATCCGTATCACTTGATGAGAAATAGGCAGTTTGCTCTATAAAGTCTTCAATTAGCGTTTCGGTCAGCATGATTTTCTCGTCAATTATACCAACAAGCTCATCATTTTCGTTGAGTATTCCACATAGCTCGGAGTTGGAGAGCCTCATTATCTCACCTACAACGTTGAGCGGTGTCTTCTCCCACACGCAAACTATATGGGGAGTTATGTACTCCCTCACACTCTTCTCAATGTTCATCTCGGCTATCTTTTTGACTATGTCTCTAACCGTGATTATTCCCACAAGCTTGTTATCATCCACAACCGGAAGCCTCCTGAAGGGTGTGGATGTGAGGATTTTGACTACCTCCTTAACATCAGCATCTGCACTAACCGTAACCGGATTTGGAGTCATAAGCAGTGCAAGCTGGTTTTCCTCTATTTTTCTCAAAATATCCTTCCTTGTAACTATTCCCACAAGGTTTGAATTCTTCAGGACAGGGACTGCAGAAATTTCATATTTTTTGAAGAGTTCAAGTACCTTGTCACGGGTACTCGGAAGAGTTGCGGAAATTACGTTTGAGTTCATTATTTCCGATGCCTTCATTGCATTTCGATAATTCATTTGAGATAAATAGTTTTTCCCACAGCAAATGTTAAATTTTGATAGCAGAAGAGCAGGCATGGGCAGGAAAGCTGTGCTTCTACCGAAAGAAGTGTTCTTTGTCTCAGGAATAGGCAGACATGAGGACAGACTTATGAGTTTCGAGCTTGCACTGAGGAATGCAGGAATAGAGAGGTTTAATCTCGTTCCCGTCAGTAGCATATTACCCCCTGGATGCGTTGTGGTGGAGAAGGAAGAGGGTTTGAGAAAACTCCATCCCGGTGAAATCGTTTTCTGCGTTATGGCAAGGTACACAAGCTGTGAAGAGGGCAAGGAGATTTTTGCGAGCATCGGAGCAGCAATTCCGGACAGTGGAAACATTAATGGCTACATAGCAGAGCACAGTGGAGAGTGGTATGAAGGGGCAGAGAAGCATGCAGAGAAACTCGCTGCGGAGATGGTAAGAACGCAGGGGAACGGAACTGCAAAAACTCTTAGCGTTACGGCAAAAGGAAAGGTTGAGAAGTGCACCACTGCTGTTGCTGCTGCTGTTTTCGTAATTTAGTTTTTTTTTCCTTGAGCTTTGATTATTGGTACAGTATCCATTTTTTTTAGGCTTGACAGACGGAAGAGTTTGTTATTATCCTGCTTCCTCTCTCCAGTGGATATCTCTCCAATTGGATTCGTTCTGCCCCCAGCTAACTACTACAAACATTCGTATTGCAGTCCAAAATCATTTGGATCGGTTTCCAACCTTCAATATTAGTTCAAAGGTATCGTAGGCTACTCTCGAGAGGACGATTTTAATTGCGAACTGTACAATCGGGATAGAGTGGGTATGAACATAGGTGCATAATTTTCCGTTTTTGAAAACAGCCCAGATAACAAAAATTTTCGGTCAATAGAGAAGCCTTTTTACAAGCTCCTCAACTCTGCCCCATATTTCTCTTCTTACCTCTCTGTACTCCTCCATGGTTGTAGGCTTTCTCACGTCCCAATACTCACCAAGCCCAAGCTCATCAAATTCGATAATCACATCAAAGTCTCTCAACATCTCTTTGCTTATCTTCCTCGGCTTACCGTTTACCTTCAGGTCAAGCTCTTTCATAACTGCTATTGCCCTCAAATCAACGCTTTCCGCTGGCTCTAAACCCGCGCTTAGAGCGAGCATGTTGTTGGGGGAAATCTTGTTGAAAATGGCCTCGGCCATCTGCGTTCTGCAATCGTTTGCCTTTGAAACGAAAAGAACACGCTTAGGCTTGGCAATTCTGTGGTATATATCAATAGATTCGGGTGTTTCTGTTTTAATCGCGAATTTTCCCACCTCAACCTCCCCGAAATCAACGAACTTGAGCTTTAATATGAGAGTTTCATTTTCAATCTCGATTATATTGTAATTCTGATCTGGCATTCCAAGAACCTTGAACGAGCCGAGAGTTCCGGCGTGTATTATATGTGTCCTCATCAATCTTATTGAATAGGGCATGTGCCTGTGTCCTGCGAGTACAGCAGTTATGCCAGATGTTGTTATGAGTTCTACCATTTCGCCTGCATCTATGAGAACGTTCCTTTCTCTCCCCGTTTTCGGTACTGGAACTATGTGGTGATGCAGTGCGAGGATATTGAACTTGTTCTTCTTGGTCTTGTTCCTTATCCACTCTCTCTGTTCGTAGCCGATATATCCGTCATCCAGATCCGGTTGTGTGCTGTCTGCAGCAATTAAAGATATGACATCATTCTTGTAATGTTTTTTTGTATCGCCGAAATACAGTTCGAAAAACTCATGCCCGATGTTTCTCGCGTCATGATTGCCCGGTACCGCCACAACTTCAGGTTTTAAATCAATGAGTGTTTCATAAGCATCCCTCATCTCGGAGTGTATCCCCCAGCACGAGAGGTCTCCGGTAATAACAACAAGATCAGGTTCAGCTTCGTTTATCTGCCTAACAGCTTTCTCCACCTTCTCTCTTACAAGTTCTTCTCCGAAATGTAAGTCTGAAATATGCGCGATTTTCATGTATATGGATAAAACGGTTTGAACTTAAACTTTAAGCAAAAATATTAAATTTAAATTAGGTCATCGTACGATAAGTGAAGCGCTCAAAATTGTAAAAAAGGAAAAGGATATATAACATATAATCATTTCGAATTGTAGTGGGTGGTTGATATGAAAGTGGAGATGACCTATTGGGTTGATGAGATTGGAGGGAAGCTGGAGCGCAGAGAACTGGAACTCAAACCGTTTGGTTACAGGATGGCCCCAGTTACGCAGTGGGAAATGCTGATTGCAGACGAGGATATTACCGTTGAAAAGGGAAAGCCGGTTATACTAAAAGTTAAGCCGATATATCTTCCAGAGAATACGATGGTCGGGCCTTTGAGCATAATGAGGCACGCTCTTGGGGTTGTTCAGGATGTGGTTGAATGTGGAATTCCGGAAAGAGTTGAGGATGAGAAATGCATAAATAAAGTCCTTTTCATTCCTGTTGAAAGTGGAGAAGTTAAAAAAGATGATCTGATTGGAGTTCTGAAAGTTTTCTACATTAGAGCGGGTATTTTGAATCGCATTTTTGGTCTGAATCCTCCTAAGGTTGAGATTAAGAGGGAGGTTACGGAAGCAAATATTACATGGAGAGATAACGGGAATGTTTATCGGAAGAGAGCCAAGCTTGACGCTCTTGGATACACACGTAGTCACATCGGAGTGTGGGAAATGCTGATTGCAGACGAGGATATTACTGTTAAGAAGGGAGACATTGTTCGTGTAAATATAAAAGAGATCAACCTGCCACCCAGCACGGTTGTAGTTCCCCTCAGCATAATGAGAAACGCCTATGGCACAGTCCTCGATGTTGTTGAACTCGGAAGGCCGAAGAGAGTTGAAGATGAGAAAAATTTACAGCAGGCAATATTTCTTGCGGTTGAGGATGGTAAGATAGAGAAGGGAGATTTGATTGGAGTGATCAGCGTTTATTATGTTGGTCTCACTGAGGTTGAGAGCGTCATTCAGGAGAAAAGTCCAGAGAGAGTCAGAATGATTTACAGGAGTGGCGAAGGTATAATTAAGAAGGAAGTTACTGTTGAACCTTTCGGATACAAAAGGAGCCCTGTTGCGAAGTGGGAGGTGCTGGTTGCGGATGAAAACAAGGAGCTGAGATACGGAGAGCCCGCTGTTGTTAAGGTCAAGAAAGTGAAAGTTCCGCCGAATACGATCGTTTATCCGTTACACATCATGAGACATGCATATGGAACGGTTGTTGACATTTTCTGCGATTGTATACCGTGGAGAGTTGAGGAGGGCGGAGTCATTCAGAAAGTCGTGTTTCTGCCAGTGATGGATGGGAAGATAAGAGAAGGGGAGATGCTTGGAGTGCTGAACTTCTACAATGTTGAAGTGGGAAGACTGGAGAAAATCCGTGGATGGTATTCGAAATGGGTGAAGATGTCTGAAAAAGAATTCATGGCATACGTTGAGGGGTTGCAGTAAAACGCAAGATTTTTAAATCATATTATTTATACTTATCAAACGTGCAGACGCTCGTGGTTATCCCAACTACAATAAAATTTTTTGTTGAGATATTTGCCTTCTGCTTTTCTATTGGGTTTGTAGCTATCATTGCTGGTACAGGTGGTGGAGTACTCTTCACGTCTTTTCTTCTCGGATTTACTTCAATTCACCCCGATATAGTCCGTGCTACAGGTCTGCTATCTGCCGTAGCGGGAACGAGAATGGGTGCCCAGACGTACCTGCGGAGCATTGCAAATATCAGAATCGCCCTCTTTCTTGCCGCACCCTACACAGTTTTTGCGGTGATTGGTGCCTACTTCGGACTTTACCTCACAGGTCATTTTGGAAGTTACGGTGTTGCGATCCTCAAGTTGATGCTCGGTCTGATTGTTTTATTCATAGGTATACTGTACATTTTTATTAAAAAAACAGAGTATCCCGAAAGCGAGGGGGATAGAATTACTCAGAAACTCGGCCTTGAAATACCCTATTATGAAAAATCTCTCGATAGGGTTGTGGAATACAAACTAAAACACGCTCCACTTGCCTTTTTAATTTGCTGCGGGGTGGGCTTCATTTCTGGTACTTTCGGTTTGGGGGCTGGATGGGCGATAGGACCAACAATTAACTTGATAATGCTCGCACCGCTGAAAGTTGCTACGACAACGAGTGCTGTGATAATCAGTATTGGCGACACCGCTGCAATCGTGCCATATTTTATTTCAGGTTCGCTAATTCCGATATTTGCGGTTCCTGCTGTAATGGGACTTATGGTTGGGGCGAGAATTG
Organism: Archaeoglobi archaeon; assembly: GCA_029259335.1. Taxonomy (GTDB): domain Archaea; phylum Halobacteriota; class Archaeoglobi; order Archaeoglobales; family Archaeoglobaceae; genus Archaeoglobus. Next base: position 35,093 of record JAPDIY010000008.1, on the reverse strand, counting down.
GAGCGAGAGTTGCTGTAAGAACCAAAGCAAGGTATGTGAGGTACATTCTGACACTTATTTTGCTTTTCGCTGGTATTAGGCTTGTCTGGGTGGGATTATGGATGATGAGATGAGGGTAAAATCTCCTCTGGAAGGGAGAATTTATGGAGAAGTTAGTGGTTGGCTCACGATTATTGGCATTTTAGTAGCCATTGCAGGAGTTATAATCGGGATTTCTGGCAATTCCATTTTCGACTACCAGTCTACTGTAAAGGATCTTCTCAGCGGGCTTAATGAAGAGAAAGTATGGGAAAAGGACACTTATATGCATACAGAGCTACATGGATACTGGTTTTTGACCATACTGCATACAGGTGATGGGATCGCCATGTTTGGAATTGCAACAGTCGTTTACGGTGGGATTGCGGGAATGATCTGTCTTTTCGCATCCATGTTCAGAAGTAGAGAAATATTATTCTATAAAAAAGGATTATATACAATCTTGGCTATTACCATACTCTCAGTAATGCTTTTGCTGGCTTGGGAAGCGAGTTTGCATTAATGCCCCCCTCCCGCCATGATGAGCGGTCTGACAATGGCGAAGACGAGTTCTGCTGCTACTATTCCAAGAATTACTTTGTAAATCTTTGGAGCAGAAGGTATTGCTGCAAGAATGCTTAACATTGGTGCCAGTGCTAAGATTACAACACCAAATAAACTGATGCAGTCAAAACGCTCTAAATTCTCAAAAATCCAATCGTAGCCGTGAATACTAATACCTTTTGCATCGTGCCAAAACTCTTCTGCAGATTTGTCCCAGTTGTTCACGGTGTGGATCGGATCAACGTAAACGTTTTCGCCGGAAAGGGAAATTAAGCCAGGAACAATCATCACTACAAGCCCTACGATTGTCGTCAGCTCCATAACTCTTGCAAAAATTTTGTTCATCGGTTCAACTTCAACATCCGTTTCTGCCATTTTCATCACCTCAAAAACCCGGAACGTAACCCAAACCACTCAGCCCCTTCCAAATGTCGAGAATTGCCGACATCAGCATTATTCCCATAACCAGATATCGGACGAACTTTGGCTTTGCCCTAACTGCAAGTTTTGCTCCAATTCGCGCTCCTATTGTTATCCCAATTACCGATGGGATGACAATTACTGGCAACACGGCTCCCTTTGCAAGATAAACCCACGCAGCAGCAGCATCGTTGACGGTGATAATCAGCATGCTTGTGGATGTTGCCACCTTAATCGGAGCACCCATTATCAGATTGAGCACGGGAACGTTTGCCCATCCCGCTCCCAAGCCGAACATACCAGCTATGAACCCAACCATTGCAAAAGCCGGAATGGCTATTGGCATATTCTTTGTCCTGTACTCCACAACTTTCTCCAGTGATGGTTCGTACCACGCCCCTATTATACCAAGCTTTCTTGAAAGAGCGTCCTGTCTTTCAACCTCAGGAAACTCAACTCTTTTGGAAGTTGCCATTACTGCGAAGATTATGAAAAGAACGATGCCGAGCATTATGGTGATGTAGTGCTTGCCCTCTGGAAACGAGTTTGTTATCCACAGTCCAACTATACCCCCTATTATCGATGTTATGCTTGAAACCGCGACAATCGGAGCCATAATTCTAATGTTGGCCAATCCTTTTTTGGTTAGCTGTGGAGCTGATGAAAGAGAGCTTGTCAGCGCCATTATAAGTCCTGTACCTCTTATGAAGTCAACGTTGAAAGGGAAGAAAGCTGTTGTTAGTGGTACAAACAGAACTCCTCCTCCAACACCTGAAATCGGTGCAATAATTCCAATTATGAATGTGAAAACAAACAATACTGAAGGCCAGAACCACCACATTTCTGTCAGCATGTAGATAGTCTTCTGAATCCTTAATATAACTTTTACCAAATTTTTTTATCATATATTAACATTAACTAAGGATGTAGCATATTTTCATCAACTTTATTATTTTATCTCTGCAATTACAAGCTTCCTCACTCCCTCGACTATCTCTACTTTTATTCCCAGTTCTTCGCAGAGTCCAAGTATGAATTCTTTCAAAAATCTCTGTTCGGGTCTTGCAGTGAGTATCAGAGTGTAGACGTTATTTTCAAGCTTTAAGGTATACAATTTTTTGGCCTCAAGGAATTCAAGCACATCTCGTAGATTTTTAATTCCTTTCACTTTAAACTCAGCGCCCTGTTCACGCCCTATCTGTCTTATATTCTCCCAAAAAAGGTCTGAGGCACATCTGTTGATCTCGCCGAGAATCGTTATCCAAGTCTCAGTATCAACTATAACATTCTCCCCACTCGCAATAAAGTTACTGTACAGTTCAACATCCTTTATATCCACTTCGTAACTCTTTACGGTAAGATAGAGGTTTATAGCATCCCTAAGGACTTCAGAAACAGCTTTATCTTCTTTATTCGCCGCTTTTTTTAACTTTTCATATAACTCTTTATTAAGGGCTGCTGAAATTCTCTTGATCTTTGGCCTCATCTTTTAATAAATGGTAAGATAAGTTAATAAATTTTACTAAAAAAGAAAAGTAATCAAGGAAAAACCCTTCCTTCCAAGCTGGGATCGTGCCCCGGCAGTATGTTTGCCTTTTTTGCAATGCTCAGTGCTTTAAAGCAGCTGTCATACCACTCCGACAGGTCAACATGCAGTCCGGGCGGAACAAAGGGGATTTGGAGTGGCTGTATCTCGATTTTGTTGCCCGCCATGTCTGTAAATTCAAGGGGCTGCTTTGGTGGGAAGAAGTTGAAATAGGTGTAGAAATGGTCTCCTGCAAGCAGATAGGTTCCTTTCTCCGTCTCAACCGCCACACCCTGCAAGCCTTTGGTATGACCTGGCAGCAAAATCAGCCTGATGCCATCGGCAATCTCCACATCCCCGTTAACCAAGCAGAGATCCATGTCCTCCAGCGGCGTTATCATGCTTGAGTCGTAGGTCTGGCGGTAGTGCATTGGGGGATTTAAGGCAGACTTCCACTCCTTCTTCTGGACGTATATCCTCGCATTGGTGAACAGCTTTGCATTCGCAGCATGATCGAAGTGGAGATGGGTGATTACCAGCTTATCCACATCCTCAGGCTTCAGATCGGCTTTGGACAAAGCATCTCTCAAACTCTTCTCTCCACCGCCTTTTACGGGGAACCCATGAACGAATCCGTTCTGTGGTTCCTCGATACCAGCATCAACCACTATCTTCTCACCATCTCCTTCAATAACCCACACGTAAACAGGACCGGTTGTGAGAACCCTCATGTGTCCGAGCATAAAAGTCACTCCAACCGGAGCAGTAATTTCAGCCTGTTTTAACGGCATAATTTTATACATACCATCACCTCCTCATCTTCTCCTTTTCCTTCTCCTGCAACAACCTCCACAAGATCTTACCAGCACCACTCTTTGGCAATTCTTTAACAAACTCTACAATCCTCGGATATTTGTAAGCAGCCATCTGCTGTTTCGCCCACTCGATAATCTCCTTCTCTGTAATCTTACCCTCGTACTCCGGATTGAGAACTATGAAAGCCTTAACTTCTTCAACAACTCTCTCGTCTGGAACTCCGATGACGCAGACTTCTTTCACCGCAGGATGCCTGTAAAGCACACCCTCGACCTCAGCTGGCCACACCTTGAACCCTGACCTGTTTATCATCCTCTTTATTCTGTCAACGATGAAGAAGTAGCCGTCCTCATCCATGTAGCCCAAATCTCCCGTTCTGAAGTACCTTCTGCCGTCAACTTCGATGAAAGCCCTCTCCGTTTCCTCAGGCTTGTTCCAGTATCCCTTGAAAACTTCGGGGCCAGAAACGACGATCTCACCTTCTTCCTTCGGTGGTAGTGGTTTGCCAGTTTCGATGTCGACAACCAGAGCATCAACACCGAAATCAGGTATTCCGAGACACTGCAACTTCGGATTTTGCGGGGGATTCAAGTGGGTCTGCGAAATCGTTTCCGTCAAGCCATAACCTTCCATGTACCTTATTCCAGTAAGCTGATAAAGCCTCTCTGCCACAGCTTTGGGCATTGGCGCTCCACCACCTCCAACAACGAGCAAAGAGCTGAGATCTCTTTCAGCTATTTTCGGATCGCTGAGCAGATCAACGACCATCGTTGTTATGTTCACCCAGTGCGTACAGCGGTATTTTTCGATAGCCTGCAGAGCCGTCTCCCGATCCCAGCGAGTAATCAGAACTATTGTTGCCCCAACATAAATTGGGGCGAGCATCGAGTGGACCATGCCCGTGACATGGAAGAATGGCAGAGTTGCCAAGCTGACAGCAGCGGGTGTTAGGTTGAACCAGTGTGCTGAGCTTAGAGTGTTGGCAGTTGCCGTGAAATGCGTGTGCATGCAGCCTTTTGGCATTCCCGTGGTTCCGGCAGTGTATGGAATTAGGGCTAGATCATCACTTTCTACATCAACTTCAGGCGGTGCTCTTGCTGCCATCACTTCTTTCCAGCTTACAGCCCCCTCAACATCCAGCTTTAACTTCGCAAAATCTGGAACAGGTAGATCTGGTTGTTCTGGAATGTAGTCTGAGAGGTTTCCGCAAATGACACTAATACCAAGTTTTTTTGCTACTGGAAGAATTCTTGAAGCAAGCTCGGAGCTCGTAAAAACAATTTTGCTCCCTGAATCAGCGAGAACGTACTCAAGCTCCCTCTCTACGAGCATTGGATTTAGTGGAACTGCAATGGCATTTGCCCTCATTATGCCGAAGAAGGATATGATGAACTGTGGTGAGTTCTGGGCGTAAATTGCAACCCTATCTCCCTTCTTTATCCCCGCTGAGGCCAAATAGGTGGCAAATCTTTCTATATTATCAAGAAGCTCTGAGTAGGTGATTTCTCTTCCATAGTAAATTACTGCAGCTTTGTCTCCAAATCTTCTTGCGGAGGTCTCGACAAATTCGAAAAGAGGAACTTTTGGGTATTCGAGGGTTTTTGTAAGCAGCGGAGGCCAGTGTTTAAACCAAGGTCTCTCGGTGTTCATATTTCAAGTAATGTTTAACCCATATTTAATCATTTCCTACTCATTCACTCTTCTGAAAAATTCTCAACATTAGCAACCCCAGCTCGTACATGGCAACAAATAGAGCGAGACTTGCAAACTGCGTTAAACCTGTGAAATCCATCGTCAAATTAGTCACGAGCAAAAGGATGATAATATAGACGGGAATTCTGAAGCTCTTGAAGGTTTTGTAATCAACAATTTTAAAGCGGTCGGCAAGAACCATAGCGAGGGGAATCTGGAAGAAAATTCCAAAAGTGAAAAGCAGTTTAAAGGCATTTGTTATTGTTCTTTCCGCTGAAAGGTACGGTTCGGCTGAGTTGGTCAGAGCTAACTTGTAGAGGAAGGGGATGGCAAATTCGTAAGCAAAAAAGAAACCGAAGATGAATATTAGGTAACTCGGCAGCAGAATAGCTCTCAGAAATTTTCTCTCGTGCTCGTAAAGTCCGGGTTTGGCGAAAAGGTAAAGCTCGTAGATTATGTATGGATAGAGAATAACGAGCGAAAGCAGAGTTGAGAAGGTTAGCCTGATAACAACCCACTCAATAGGTGAGAAAACATAAAGCGGCCTGTTGCCGACAAGAGTGTACCAGAAATTGAGAAGGAGGCTGTAGGAAATATAGAACATTACAGAAATTGAGGAAATCATAGCAATGCAGATTCTCAGCACTCTCTTTCTCAACTCCGCGATGTGTTCAGTTATTTCAAGTTCTTTGTCTTCGGGCGGGTTGCTCACATTACCAAGTCAGCGTGCTTTTCAAATAACTTATCTGTCACTTTGCACTTTTCCGAGGAAACTGAACTTTCAGCAACCGAAAATTTATGAGATCAGAGAACTCGTCTCAAATAACATTTAAGGAAGAAAGAGGTCGTAAGCCAAAAAGCTATTGCACATCCACAACCTCAAGAACCTCGGCCTTTATATCTCCCTTACCACCCGTAGGCTCGGCGAGAGTTCTTCCACAGATGAGGCACTTCACAACCGTTGAGGGGTGGTCGAAAATGACTTGCTCGTGCTCGCAGTCAGGACATTTTACCTTCACGAACCTGCTTTTCGTGACACTCAGAGCAATCACCTCCTCACCCCTCAATAAGCTCAAACCTCTTTGCTCTCCACGTCGGGCGGTGATGGGCTTTCTTGCATTCAGTGCATCTGAATCTTATGTTTACCCTCTTCGTCGGCTTATCCCCACCGGGAACCTTGCTGAACTTTCCGAGGTTACCGACCTTACCCCTTCTCTTTTTCTGCCTGTTAATCCAGTTCAGGGAGCTTGCCTTCCCCTTGCTGACTTTCTCAACCTCATGCAGCGTATGTTTTCCGCAATACCTGCAGAATGTCTTAACCTTCTTGGGATACTTCATTCTCTTTCACCTCAATTTTCTCAGCGATACCACCTTTTATCAGAGCATCAGCGTTCAACTGAGGGAGTGTAACCACATCTTCCCTCCTCAATTTATATGTTTTTCCGTCACTCCCCTGTATCTCAACATCCTTTTTAATCCTTACAAGCACCCTGTCTTCTTTTTTCTTACCTTCTCCTTCGAAAATTGTCTTCTTGAACTCTTTGATGACATCCATAAGCTTCTTGAAAAAAGACCTCTCGTGGCTGCACATGTTTTCAACATCACTACCTATCTGCTGCCCGCACACTTCAGCCCAGGCAGCACTAATTATTTTACCAGTCCTGAGCTCAAAAATCTTCCTCTGGATCCTCCTTAAAGTTCTAATCTCGTCTTCAAATCTGAAAAACTCAGCATCGCTTGCAGAACTTTTAAGCTCTTCAAGCTCTCTTATTCTTTCCCTTATCTTCTCATAAAGCTCATCGTCAATTTTGGATAACTGCGTGCGATTTTTCTCGACGAGGAGTAGGAGCTCATCTATGTTCATTGCGTTATCTTCAACTTGCAGAACTTTAATGTTGTTCATAATCTTTAAATCTTTGATAACCAAGAACCTACATGGAGTTCCGAAAGGAGGTTGAGGTTTCGAAAGTTCTCGTTGGTGGCAAAGTTGACGAGAGTGTTGTTGAGGTGCGGTATGATCCTTTAACTCTCCAAACATCCAGAATCGTTAAAAAGGATTTTCCGATTCAGAGCGGAGATTTTGAGGAGGAAATCATTAGCACGAAGAGCTGGTGCCCTTTTTGTTCCGAAAGAATTGAACAGATGGCTGCTCGCGACCCAGAAATCATGCAGGGCGAGTTGTGGAAGAGGGGAGAGGCGATACTTTTTTCAAACCTGATGCCTTACTCGAAGTATTCTCTGGTGATAAGGATTACTGAAGCTCACTTCGTGAAGCTGTCTGAGTTCAAAGCGGAGCACTTTGTTGACGCCTTTAGGCTGATTCAGGATTACATCAAGAAGATTCCTGAGGGGAAGTACTACATAACCATAGGGATGAACTACCTCAAGCCAGCAGGAAGCAGTATCATGCATCCCCACGTGCAGGTTATGATTTCGGACATTTCGACCGACTACTTCGCAAGACTCGATTGGAGTGCCCTTGAGTTCATGGAATCCAACGGTACGGACTACTGGCAAAAGCTGGTAGAGGTTGAAAGGGAGGGGGAGAGGTATATAGGAAAGACGGAGAAAACGGAGTGGCTTGCAGCTTTCGCTCCGAAGGGGTTTTTCCATTTCATGGCAGTTCCAGAGGAGAAGGAATTCGCCAATATGAGTTCGGAGCAATTGAAGGGTATTTCGGAAGGTATAGTCAAGGTTCTGAAGTATTACGAGAGGAAGAATTTAAACTCCTTCAACTTCACGCTTTACTGCGCAGACAGGCTGGGGGAGCACTTCAGGACGAACTTCCACATAGTTGCGAGAACACCTTTCGGCAAGTACTACTGGTGCGATGTATTCTATCCGAAAATGCTACACGATGAGAGCGTTGTTTTCTTCCTCCCGGAGGATTATGCCGGAGAGATAAAGGAGGTCTGGGAAGAGTTATGATTGTAGAATCTTACCTTTATGAGAAGCTGAATGGAGAAGTGAGATGCAACACCTGCTGGCACAGATGCAAGCTGAAGGATGGCAAGTGGGGAATATGCAGAGTCAGGAAAAATGATGGAGGGGTTCTCAAGGTGTACAACTACGGCATGGTCTCGTCCGTCGCCCTTGACCCCATTGAGAAGAAACCTCTGAACAACTTTAAACCTGGAACCAAGGTTCTCTCCTTCGGGAGTGTTAGCTGCAACTTCCGCTGCCTGCACTGTCAGAACTATGAGATAGCATTTGCCGACCTCAATTACGCCTATCTGAGGGAGATTGAGCCGGATGGAGTTCTGAGGATGTGCATAGACAAGAATGCTGATGGTGTTGCATGGACTTACAACGAGCCGGCGATTTGGCACGAATTTGCTCTGGATAGTTCAAAGCTTGTAAAGGAGGCTGGCTACTATGTCGTCTATGTTACAAACGGATACATGACTCCAGAAGCTATCGACCAGTTTGAGGGCGTTCTCGATGCAGCGAACGTTGATGTCAAAGCCTTCAACCAGCAGTTTTACACGAAAATCTGCAAGGCAAAGCTGGACAGAGTTCTTGAGAGTGTCGAGTACATGCACAAAAAGGGGATATTTCTTGAGCTCACATATCTGATTATTCCCGGAGAGAACGACAGCAGAGAGGAGATAAAGGATTTCTCAGAGTGGGTTGTTTCTCTCAGCAAAAAAATTCCCGTTCACTTTTCAAGATTTCATCCCGATTACAAGATGCTGGACAAGCCGAGAACGCCTGTGGAGAAAATTGAGGAGGCGATAAAGATCGCTAAGGATGCAGGGGTTGAATATGTCTATGCGGGCAACGTCTGGGGGCATAAGCACGAGAATACCATCTGCCCGAACTGCGGAGAGCTTCTGATAGAACGCGAGGGGTTTTATGTTTATAATATAAATCTGATAAAGGATAACCCGCCCAGATGTCCCAACTGTGGCTATGAGCAGAACATAATTCTCTGAATTCAGTACTCGGACAGATGGAGGTATAAAAATGTTCAGAAAGGGGTTTAGTTACAGTTTTCCAATTGTGGCAGGTTATCTGCCCGTGTCCATGACCTTCGGCATTCTTGCCGTGACGCTTGGATTCAGCAAAACTGAAGCGATTCTGACATCTGCCCTCATATTCGCCGGTTCGAGCCAGTTCGCCCTGATTTCGATTCTCCCGGAGTCCTTTTTGAGTGGAGTGATAATTCCGATCATCCTGAACCTCAGACATCTCGTTTATAGCTCAATACTTTCCCAGAAGTTCGAGATAAAGAAAGCCAGCATTACAGCCTTCGGTTTAACCGACGAGGTGTTCGCTACATCGGTAAACACTCGAGGAGATGAGAGGTTCATCCGGGGGCTGGAGGCTGGAAGCTACATTTCGTGGGTGGGTGGAACTGCTTTAGGAGTGTTTGCAGGTTCAGCACTGTCAGACGACGCTATTGCTTCTGCACTTGTCTTCTCACTTCCGGCTTTATTCCTCGTTCTTCTCCTTCCCAACCTCAAAGAATACAGCACTCTGGCGGCTTTTTTTGGTGGGGCGATAGCTTTGTCCTTCCACTTCATTGGCATGTCCTCAGCAGGCATACTGCTTGCAGGAATTCTTAGCCCCGCCCTCGTAATGAAACTCAGGAGGATGATGGGATGAGCGAAAAGCTGTTGGCTGTGCTTGTGGTTGCCATTGGAACATATATGACGAGGTTCTTACCTTTCAAGCTGAAGGATAAGTTCAGAAAGCTCAGTAGCTTGGATGAATTCCTAACTTACTCATCCACAGCACTCATCTCAGCCCTCTTCGTCACATCCTTTGTATCGTTCCAGCCGCACGAATTTGCTGTGAGAACTGTGGCGATGGTTTTTGTGATACTAACTTACCTCAGATGGAAAAACCTCGGAATATCGGTTATTTCAGGCGTTGTCGGTTATTTCGTTGTAAACACAATTTTATAAAAAATTAAAAGGGATAGATTGCTGAGTTTCTGGCAAACGTGCAGAAGCAGAGGAGAAGTTTAAAGTACTGGTTTATGCCGAGTATGTTAGGTTGAGAGATGCTTGGAGGGGATAGCTTGCCAGTACTGATTGTCGTTATAGACGGTCTCTCGGACAGGCCGGTAAACGGTAAAACACCACTCAGCGTTGCTAATACGCCCAATCTGGATAAAATGGCTGAAATGGGTATTAATGGAATAATGGACACGATAGCTCCGGGTATAAGACCGGGAAGTGACACAAGCCACCTCGCTCTTCTCGGATACGATCCATTTAAATACTACACTGGCAGGGGGCCGATTGAGGCTGCGGGAGTTGGGATCGAGGTAAAGCCGGGAGACATTGCATTCAGGGTCAACTTTGCGACAGTTGAGGGAGAGGGGAGCATATTTGATAAAACGGTCGTTGACAGAAGAGCGGGAAGAATTCAAGACACTGAGGAATTGATCAAAGCGATAAGAGAGAATGTGAAGCTTCCAGTTGAGTTCTTAATTGAGAAGGGAACGGGACATAGGGCTGCACTGGTGCTGAGAGGAGAGGGATTGTCGCATGAAATTACTGACACCGACCCAAAAGAGGTGGGAAAGAAAGTTAAGCAATGTAAGGCGCTCAGCGAGGATGCTGCGTGGACTGCTGAGATAGTCAACGAGTTCATGCAGAAAGCTCATGAAGTTCTTGAAAATCATCCTATGAACGCAGAGAGAGAAAAGAAGGGGTTACCGAAGGCAAATGCTCTGCTTTTACGCGGTGCCGGTGTTATGCCACACATACCGAGCTTTGAGGAGAAATTTGGATTGAAACTTGCCGTTATAGCCGCAACAGCCCTCATAAAGGGGGTTGGCAGCATCGTTGGAGGAGACATCATAACTCCCGAAGGTGCGACGGGAAACAGGAATACAGACATTGGGGCGAAAATTAGGGCAGCGAAGGAAGCAATCGAGAAATATGATGTTGTTTTGCTGCATTTCAAGGCTACCGACGAGCTTGGACACGACAAGGATTTTGAAGGCAAAAAAGAGTTTATCGAGAGGCTTGACAGACATATTTCAGAACTTCTGGGGATAAACATTGCGAAGAACTGTCTGATAATAACAGCCGACCACTCAACGCCTGTTAAGGTTGGAGAGCATACTGCCGATCCGGTCCCGGTTGTAATCCTTCACGAAGATGTCAGAACGGATGAGGTCAGGAAGTTCTCGGAATTTGAAGCCTACAAGGGTGGACTCTGCAGAATAAGGGGTATGGACTTGCTGAACATTGCTTTGGACTTGCTGAACATTGCAAAGAAGTTCGGTGCATAATCAGCCCGAATACCAGTCCTGAACTAAGGCGCAACCAAAAATTTGCACATTTATTTTAAACTCGAACCAGATTAAGTCCATGACACCAGAAGAAATTTTGAAGAAGGCTATAGAGATGGAAAGGGAGGCGATAGAGGTTTACTCCGAAATGAAGAGGGATGCAGATCCCCAGACCGCCGAACTTTTAGAGTATCTGATATCGCAGGAGAGAGAACATATAAAGCTGCTCAATGACAGGCTGAAAGCTGTCAGGCTTTTGAAAAAAGAGTAGGTAGAGATGCCATCAAAATCAAGATCGCAAGCAACAGCAGAGATAGCGAAATGAGCTTCGCTGTAATTTTCCTCTCTTTTATATACTCGCCGAGAGCTTCAGTGTAGATAACAACAACTGTTGTAAAGGCTGCAAGAAGCGAGAATGAGATACTTGCGGGCACTTCCTTGACGGGGAGGAAGCTCTCCCAAATCTTCGTGGTGTAGTAGTAAACGGCAACGAATTCGATGATTGCTGCAGCAGCCTGCAGGGCTGAGGTTCTCTTCTGAAGCTCAAGTTCTCCCTTCCCCTTAGCATTTCGAGGCGCAGATGTACAACATCCAGAGCCTCCCTGACTCCAGCAAGGGTCTGCTCAAATCTCGACTCGTAGTAGCTTATCGTTTCCAGTTCTGATCGTAGCTCCTGAATTTTCTCACCGAGCATCCCACCGAGAAAGCCTGAAATTCTCTCAGCCCTTGAAAGAGCTGAGAATACTTCCTCGACAGCATCCTTGAAGTGCATGTAGCCTGAAAAGAACTCTACACGCAGTGCTGAAACCTCAAATGACAGCTCTTCAAGCCTTTCGGGGCTCAGAGTTTTTGTCTCCTCAGACAGCTTCGTAATTTCCTTCACAATCTCCGTCTCTTTCTCTGCAAGATGCATGGCTCTCATACTGCATTCCTTTATCAGAATCCTTGCCATTGCCATTTCTGAAAGAAGGGCGGGCAGGTAATCGTGGAACAAGTCTTCTCTGAATTCTGTATCAATAAGAAGCTCGTCGTCGTATCTGTACTTTCCGAATCTGAAGGGTTTAAAGCTTCCGTCATCTTCGGAAATTTCAACGGCAACCCTTTCCAGCGGCTCCGCTGAGAGCGTAAGTTCGCGTGTGGTGAAGAGGAAAACAATATCTCTGTAGCTGCCAACTATCCCGTACTCAAATTCAGCAAGAATTTCGGCAAATCTGTATCTCTTAAAGGCTGGTTTTGCCTTTTTTATCTCTGACAGAACATTTTCGAGATCGTTCTGGGCAAACAAAAGATACTCCACGTTTTTATTAGATAATACGATTATAAATCTTTTGCATTAAACTAACTGCGGGAACCGCTGCAGCAAACACGATAGCAGCCCCCCTCCCCACTCGCCCCCAACTTTCATAGCTCCTTTTCTAGGTAGAGGTGCTGTGGGTCTCTGCTGACCACTTCAAAGCCCAGATGGCGGTAGGTTTCAATCGCCCTCCTGTTCGTACTCTCGGTCATCGCTTTCAGCTTTTTTATCCCTTTCTCCTTCAGAAACTTGGAGGCGAACCTTATCAGTTCGCTGCCTATCCCCCTGTCCTCGTAATCCTGATGAACGAAGATAGCAAATTCCGCCTCACCGTTCTCCGGAACGGCTGCGATGTGTCCTATAACCTTCTCACCAAGCTTCCCGATGAATCCGTAGCCCTTCTCGTCGAGGTAGTCTATCCACGCCTCTATTCCTTTCCTAGTGTTTGGTGGCAGTCCACAGCATTTCCTTTCAGAATCAAATTCCTCGTACATTTTTATTAAATTCTCCCTCTCCTCAGGAACATAGCGGGTGACGAGAATTATCGCGCCTGTCTTGTCCTCGTAGAACTCGGAGTACAGATTTTCAGAGGGATTATTCATGAATTTATTTATCTCAAAAACTTAAAGTTTTTTCAGCCGAAGTGTTTCTTGAAAACTCCGTGGATATCTTCAGGTTTTTCTAGAATGAAAACGCCATCCATGGTAGCAATCTTTCTGACATGTTCCACATCTTCCTTTCTAACTCTAAGCCTCAGATCTCTGCCATCTGGAAGCTTGGTGATCACCTCTCCCTCTTTGTAGTCAGAGGGCATGATGTAAACGGGCACAAACGCCTTTAAAGCCATTATTGCGGCATTTGAAAGCAGGGAGTCGGCTATACCCATTGAAATCTTGGCGACGGTATTTGAAGTTGCAGGAGCTATCAGCAGAAACTCGTACCTTCCAACCTGAACCTGACCTGCAAGAAAAGGAGTATTCGCGTCAATCTCAACTCTAGCAGCTCCGAAATTCTCCTTGAGATCGTTCATCAGCTTGTAGTATTTAATCACTTGCTCTCCAGCCTTTGAGAGATAGACGGCAATCTCAACGTCTGGATACTGTCTTCTAATCTTTTTCATAACCTCAACAGTCTCAGGCAACCTGTCGCCGCTCCCGGTTATGCCCCAAGCAACCCTTTTCTTCTTTTTCTTTTCCTCAGCCATTTCATCACCTTCCAACATTTTAAGTGTGGAAGCGAATCTCTTAACGGTCTTCCTCAGACTCCTGAACCCCTCTTCGTCCTCCTTCACACCTTCAAGCGTGTCCTTGCTCCAGAAAGTTGCACCGAGATTTGCCCCAAACGAACCCCCGCTAACCGGGATCACACCGTTTAAAATGTAGAAGGTTATTATTTGCTGTATAGCCAGCTCCTGACCTCCAATTCTGTCCCCGCCAACCGCTATAGCCATTCCAGCCTTGCCGCGGAAGAAGTCGTAGTCTGCGGCAACGAGAGCCCTACAGCGATCCATGACAGCCTTTATCTGGGCGCTCACGCCACCATTGTAAACAGGAGTTGCCATCACTATTCCTCTCGCATTCTTCAGCATCCCGTAAAGCTCCTGCATGTCATCCTCAATCCTGCAGACCTTGTGCTTGAGGCAGTAATCGCAGTGCTGGCAGGGCTTTATCTCCTTCCCCCTGACGGTAAAAAATTTGGTCTGGAAACCTTGCGCTTCGAGTATTCTCAGCGCTTCCCTGAGAACGTATTCCGTGGCCTTTTTCCTCGGACTGCCGGATATGCCAACTATCATTTTGCAAGCTCCGCTCCGAGCTCAAAAGCCTTCTGAAGTTCCTCCTCACTGGGTTTGAACTTCACCATTAGTGGTTCAAGCGTTTCAAACTTGAGCTCCTCCAGCACCTTCTGGATCTCCTTCACAGCGACTCCATTCCAGCCGTAGGAGCCGAAAGCTAAAGCCCTCTTTTTCTGCGGCTTTAAACCCTTTAGATAGGTCAGGAATCCAGCAACGGGCGGGAAGATGCTGTTGTGAATAGTTGGAGAGCCGATGGCAATGGATTTGGCGTCCAGTATTTCCGTCACGATGTCAGCCCACGAATCCTTCCTGAGATGGAAAACTCTGACTTCAGCACCTTCGCTGCCTGCACCATCAGCAATAGCCATCGCCAGCTTCTCCGTCGAATGCCACATTGAATCGAAGACAATGACAACTTTGTTCTCGCTCTCAAACTCTGCCCACTTCGAGTAGGCTTCGATGATTTTGGCAGGATTCTTCCAGATCACGCCGTGACTTGGAGCGATCATATCGATTTCGAGGTTGAGCTTCTGAACTTCGGCTAATTTCTTCTTTATCAAGCCTGCGAGGGGCATGAGGATGTTTGCATAGTAGAGCTTCGCCCAGTAAAGTGCCTCTTCGATTCCAATATCCTCGTCGAACCTCTCCTCACTTGCAACATGCTGCCCGAAAGCGTCGTTGGAAAGCAGCAGTTTGTCCTCTTTGAGATAGGTCGCCATGCTGTCGGGCCAGTGAAGCATGGTCATGTCAATGAAAGTTAGCGTTCTCTTCCCTATCTTCAGCTCGTCTCCGCCCTTAACAACTCTGATATCCCATCCGTCGCAGTCGCAGTACTTGCAGAGCCCATCCTTAGCCCTCTGAGTGCAGACAATGGTGGCCTCCTTCGCAATCCTCATCATATCCGGCAGACCGCTTGAGTGATCTGGCTCGATGTGGTTCACGATGATGTAGTCAATCTGGGATGGATCAACAACCTTCTTTATCCTGTCCAGGGACTCTCTTACGGACTTGTGTTTCACAGTATCCACAAGCGTAACATTTTCATCGACGATCAGGTAGGAGTTGTACGTGAGCCCCCTTCTCGTCGTGAAATTGTGGAAATCCCTCTCGTCCCAGTCTATCGCTCCAACCCAAAATATGCCGTCCTTAATCTCAACTGGTTTCACATTAGTATTTGGAGCTCAACCTATTAATTGGTTTCTCTCGATTTTCGAACTTTAAACTTTAAGTTTGATGCTAGAAGACATCCAAAATTTTTAATTATTGACTTAGATGTTTTGATAATGTATGGGTAAATACAGATTTCCGCGAGGAATGCGACCCTCAACGCTTGAGGAGAGGAGAGTGTTCTACGAAAGGGAGTTTAACCTAAAATCTGTTTCAGAGTGGCTTAAATGGAGGGACCTGCTAAACACGGTCTTTGCTGTAGTTATTGGGAGACACTCGAACATATATCTACCAGAATACGAGGACATCAAGAAAAAGGCTGTGATAATAGACGAGCATAAAGGACTGGAGGACGTGCTTGAATATATTTTGCAGTATCTACCAGAGGGTGTTTACTATGACCGTAATGTTTACTCGGACATAAAGCTTTGTGTGCAGAGAGACTGTGATTATCGTAATTGCTGGGACTGTGAGAACTTCATTGGTCAAGAGCTAGCCTTCGACATTGATCCTGAGAACGTGAATTGTCCGTATCACGGTAGTGTCGAAGACAAGATGAGGAAAGGACAGGGACTTAGCTTTTGTATGCTAGAATTCAGGAAAGTTAGAAAGTTGACGGTAATGCTGTATGAGGATCTGGAAAATGAATTCAAGAACATAAGGGTCGTTTTTTCAGGTAGGGGCTTCCACATTCATGTTCTGGACGAAAAAGCCATTAGATTGAGCAGAGACGAGAGAGAAGAGATTGCTAAGAAGTATTCGGAGTATGCAATTGATGAGTGGGTAACGAGTGGAGAGATGAGACTAATCCGCCTGCCTTATTCGTTGAATGGGCTTGTATCGCGGGTTTGCATCCCTCTGGGTATAGAGGAAGTTGTGAAGTTTGATCCAAGAAAGCAAGCTATTCCCTTTTTTCTGCTTTTGTCTCCTCGCCGTAGTAGTAGAGCTTCTTTTTCTCAGCTTTAGTTTCTTTATCATACTTTTTCTTTTCCTCTCCCATAGTATTGTTTGTTTATAATCATTTAAAAAATTTCCGCACAATCCGCGAATCGTGGAGCTCTAATTATGACTGAGAATTTATTTTTTAGGATCGTCTTGCCATCGTAGAAGCTCACGGTGTCGTCATACTCACAAAATTTCCGAATATATGTCTTTATGTCATATCCAAGTTTTTTGAGCGCCCAGAGAGCATAAACTGCAAAATCCAAGCTCTCAATCTCCTCGATTTTCTCCCTCAGCTTCTCCACCGGATCTGGGTAGGCGTTTTTCACGATCTCAGCAGTCCTGCCTATTCCGTAAGCCACGTACTTCCTCTCAACCTCCCAGTCGTCGAGTAGCGAGACGTACTTGTTCTTGAAGCCTTCAAAAACTTCAAAATTCGTTCTGCCGATTTCAGCTATGCCAAGCGGTGCGCCGACGCAGTAAGCCCCGCTCTCATCGCTGAGATGCCAGAAGAGCCTCAGTATGAAATTTCTTGCCGTCTTACCTTTGCAAAGATGTCCAAGAGCTTCGGCAGCTCTAAATCTCAAAAATTCGTCGGGATGATACAAAAATGAGATAACACGAGAAGGTTTACGGATATTGCCAAATTTACGTCTTCTCAAAAGACTTTCAATCTCCGAACAGGCTTCTCTTTCCGAAGAGGAGCTTCGCAAGTTCCTCACCCGCAGCAACACCGATCGACATACCCTGCCTTCCAAAACCGTTGAGCTGAACGAAACCCTCGACGTTCGTAAAACCAGCTACAGGTCTGTTGTCTCTGCTAACATCGTAAATTCCAGCCCACTGTCTCAGAACTGAGAGTCCGCGAAGCTTGGGGATTAGCTGCGTAACACTCCT
Organism: Archaeoglobi archaeon; assembly: GCA_029259335.1. GTDB lineage: Archaea > Halobacteriota > Archaeoglobi > Archaeoglobales > Archaeoglobaceae > Archaeoglobus. The sequence continues at coordinate 17,716 of JAPDIY010000008.1, read as the reverse complement.
TGCGTACCTTACTAGGAAGTCGAGGGAACTCTTCATGTTAATCCCGTTTACCTCTCCCACAATACCGCCTACGATCTCTCCTCTCATTGACTGACTCACGTAAAGCCCTCTCGAAATGTCTATGATGTAGGGATCTATGTAGGGCTTGAGGCTCTCGATAACGCAGATCTCCTCCCTGACAATGCGGTTGTTAAGATCCACGCCAGCTTCTCTGCTGACCTCATTGCTCCACGCCCCGGCAGCGTTTATCACGTAGTCCGCTCTGTGAAATCCTTCCGGTGTCTTTACTCCTTTCACCTTCCTGTTCTCAACAACAACGTTTGCAGGCGTGTAGTCGTAAATCCTAACTCCGAGCTTCCTGCAACCCTTTGCAAGACCCCATATAACCGGCCACGGAAAAACAACTCCGCCATCAGCGAAGTAGCTTGCAGCAGAAAAAGCTTCGACGTTTATGTCGGGAAAGAGCAATCCGACATCTTCTGGCTGCATCAGCTCAACCTCAACACCCTGCTTCCTCAAAAATCTCGTCTCCCTCTCGATTACCTCAGCATCTTCTTCCTTTGCGATCTTGACGTATCCGCTTTTTCTCAGCAAAAAGTTGAAGCCTGCTTCAGCCTGCAGATTGTCGTAGAGTTTGAGATTTCGAGTTGCGAGCTTTACAAGCAACTCATCATCGAACTAAGCCGTTAAGCCCCCTGAATTTCTCCCGCTCGCCCCGTAAACTAAATACTCCTTCTCGAAAACCTCAACATCCGCACCACGCTTTGCGAGGAAGTAGGCAGCAGATAGCCCTGCAACCCCTCCGCCGATTATTGCAACCCTGAACTCACCCTTCTCACCCATCTGCACCACCTTCTCTACTATCCTCCTCCCCACCCTCAACATCTCCCGCTGCGAGAATGTAGAGAGGAACGGGATTTACAGGCTGTCTTTGAGTTGTTACGCCTATCTCATCGGGACTCTTGCCTGTCTTCTGTGACAGAATCTTTATTATATGCATCAGGCATCCTTTCCCCTGACATGGACCGGTGGTAGCTCCGGTGTATCTCTTCAGGCTTTCTATGTCGTCATGACCTTCTTCGATCGCGTGAATTATCTCCTCCTCTGTCAGATCCTCGCATCTGCAGACGACTTTACGATCCCTCACTTTCTCACCTCAACAGGCTTTACAGCCCTGACCTCGAAGATAAGTTCAGCAGGCATCTCTACTCTGACGAGAGAAGTGTGATCATTTCTTTCGGGCGGAAGAACCCAGTTCACGACACCCTCACCAACAATCTCTCCCTTTCTGTTGAGCAGCCTAACCCTGTCCCCCTTCTTCAGCCAAGGCAGGAACTCGTACTGAAGCGTTACCTCTCCAATTCCACCATTGCGGAGACGGAGCATGAATATTGCTAAACCCGGACAGACTCTTATGCATTTCATACATCCCGTACACTTCTCGTAATCAACTTCAGGCGGATCGTTTATGTTCTCCATCTTTATGGCATCCGCCGGGCATGCTTCGTAGCAGGGGCTGCATGGGATAGGTTGAGGACATTCTATGTAGGCAACCGACTTCTTTCTCAACCTCTCCTTACTGGGAAAAGGTGGAAGTTCATCCTTCTCAAGATACCCTCTTTCCAGATACTTCATATCCTCACCTCACTCCCTATCACACACTTCTCAAGTCCCTGGCATATTCTCTCTCCGAATGGTCCCGCTCTGAACTCCTCCAGATCCTTCACCGCCTCTTCAAGCTCTTGCTTAGCTTCATCCCCACCGTAGCCGAGGGTTGTGGCTGCATGAATACCAGCTATCCTCCCCTCCATTATCGCAGCAGTTGCCTCTTCTATACCCGCAACGTCTCCAGCAACGTAGATTCCGCTAACGGTCGTCTCGTTGTAGCGGGTGCGGAGTGGAACTATTCCCCCAACCTCAGGGACGAACTTCATCTCGCAGCCAGCCTGATAGAGCAGTTCATGGGTTGGAGATAATCCCACAGCAACGCAGATGAAGTCGCAGTCTATCCTCCTCTCGCTCCCTTTCACTGGCTTCCAGTTCTCGTCGAGTTTCGATATGATTGCTCCTTCCACACTCCTCTTGCCCAAAGCCTTCAGAATCGTGTGGCGGGTGTATATTGGAATTCCAAGGCGGCGAACTTTGGCAGCATGCACAAAATATCCGCCTATGTGGGGCATGGCCTCGACGATCGCTGCAACCTCAACTCCAGCTTGCCTCAGCTGATATGTCAGAATCAAGCCGACGTTACCCGATCCTACTATCAGCCCGATGTTGCCAGGCTTTATACCGTAAACGTTCATGAGCGTCTGCACACCACCAGCTCCGTAAACTCCCGGAAGATCGTTGTTCTCAAAGACGAGTGTTCTCTCGTAAGCTCCTGTCGCCACGACTATCTTCTTAGCCCTTATTCTGAGGAGCTTATCTTCATCGCCGCGCTGAAAGGCTCCTACTTCTCTGCTGTAAATTCCAAATACCCACGTCTCCTTCCTCACGTCCACGTTCTCAAGCTTTGCGATCTCTTCCTCGAGGATTTTTGCGATCCTTATACCCCTTGTCCCAGCCCTGTGCCTTGCAGAACCGAAAAAGCGATGTGTCTGCTTCACGAGCTGTCCTCCAAGAAACGGGTTCTCGTCAGCCAGTAAAACCTTCGCACCGTACTTCCCAGCGTTGATGGCTGCCGACATCCCTCCTGATCCTCCGCCAATAACGAGGACGTCAACATCGATCTCCTCATAGCCTGCCTTGCCACCGAAAGTAGCCTTTGGTGGGTTGCCGAACCCGGTCATTTTTCTCAACTGTCTGGTTACAAAGTTCCTGAGGGGTTTTGGCGAGGTGAACTTTTTGTAATGGCTCCCATGTGGGAAGAAGCGATCTATGATGTTGTCGAATACGGCAAAAACGTCTTTCTCGGCATCAGGCACGCCGCTTTGCGTTCTCACCTGCATACCGTCCCTGACGTAAGTTTTGCAAGTCCTTACGTTTGGTATGCCGTCAACCTCCATCATACACGCAGAGCATTTCCCAATCGCGCAGAAGAAGCCTCTTGGGCGATGCCACCTGAAGGAGCGGCTGAAAACTCGGATGCCAGCAGCGTAGAGGGCTGCAGCTACCGTTTCACCCTCGTAAGCCTTTATCGGCTTCCCGTTGAAGTATATCGTCACCTCTCTTTTCCTCTCGAACTCGAGAATCGGATGCTCCTGTAGGCGACCATCCTCAAAGCGAGTCATCGGCATAACCTCGACTTACTATTTAACGGCTTTTCAATTTTTAATTGGAAATTACTCGAAGTAAACCGTCGCCGTCCTTGGAGTTTTTCCCTTCTTGATAAGGTGGTAGTCGGCGTAGGTGAGAACTTCTGCATCCTTGACAACTTCTGCATCAGTGGCCTCTCCAATGAAGAGCGTATGGCTGCCAACGTCGCATTCCTTCACGACTCTCGCCTCTATTACCGCAACTGCATGATCGAGAACGAGAGGGACGCCAGTTTTCCCCACCTTATAGTTTACCCCCTTGAACTTGTCAAATTCGCTGCTCTTTCTGAATCCAAATCTGCCTATGAACTCCATCGGTGTATCGAGTTCGAGAACGGTTATACCAAAAGCCCCGCTCTCCCTCACGAAATCGTGTGTGGTGTTTTCCTTGTTCAGGCATACAGCTATCTGAACTGGCTCGCTCGTAACCTGAAAGACCGTATTTGCTATCTGTCCTGCCAGCCTTCCAGTTTTGGCGGAGGTTACTATGTACAACCCGTAACTTATCTTATAAAAGGCTGAAATGTTGATCTTACTCATATCATTATTAAGTTTGTTAAATATTTATATTTTTTGTTCAGAAACCAAACCAAGCAAACTTGCTTAGAAACTTCTCACAGTTGCAAAGTTGGAATAAATCCAAGTAATTGTAATCTCAGTCCAGAGCGCCGCCGGCAGGATTCGAACCTGCGACCGTCCGGTTAACAGCCGGACGCTCTACCAGCTAAGCTACGGCGGCTCATCAGCTTTTCTGCCATAATGAATTTAAACTTTGTCCTGAGGCAGGTTTAGGCCAGCAAACAGTTTATCACAATCCTTAAAGTTGCTGTAGTTAATTTTAAATATGGTATTCAATTATACTTAAAATTGGTGATAGAACATGCGTTTTGTAAGGGGTTTTCCGTCTACAATGATGGATGATTACCAGCTGAACATGATAAACATTCTTAGATATGCGGCGACAAATTTCCCTGAGAGGGAAATCGTTTCGAGAAATCTGGACGGGAGTCTTTTCAGATACAACTACGGTGAGGCTTTTAAGAGAGTTTCAAAGCTTGCCAATGCCCTTGAAAGCATCGGAGTTGACGTTGGTGATAGGGTTGGTGTGCTGAGCTGGAATACCCACAGATTCTATGAACTCTTCTTTGGAGTGTCTGGAATAGGGGCGGTGCTGCTTGAGATGAATTTAAGACTGCATCCGAAAGAAATTGCATACGTTGCCAACCACAGCGGAGCTAAGGTAATATTCGTTGACGAATCTCTGATACCGCTGGCTGAAGCCATAGCTCCTGCAATAAAAGCTGAAAAATACGTTGTCATGACTGATGGCGAAATTCCGGAGACCAAGCTGCCTGAAGTTTACAGCTACGAAGAACTGCTAAAGGAGGCGGATGATGTGTATGACTTCCCAATGGTGGATGAGACCTCAGCATATGCAGCATGCTACACCTCTGGCACTACAGGAAATCCAAAGGGCGTTTACTACTCCCATAGGTCTATGGTACTGCATTCTATGGTTGCAGCAATTGGAATGGGTTTAAGGCCAGAGGACGTTTACATGCAGATTGTGCCTATGTTCCATGCAAATGGTTGGGGAGTTTTCTTCTCTGCAACCCTTGCTGGAAGCAAACTCGTATTTCCGGGAAGGTATGGGGTCGATAATCTCGCTCCCGTCGTTGAGCTGATGCAGAGTGAGGGCGTAACGGCAACAGCGGGAGCACCAGCTATATTCATTCCGCTACTGAATTATCTGCAGAAGATGGAGCCAAAACCCAAGTTCAACATAAGAGCATGGAGTGGTGCTACCGAACCTCCACTTGCGATGATGAAGGGCTTGAAGGAGTTTGGTATTGAAGTAGTCCATGCTTATGGTGCTACCGAAACCTCTCCGCTCGTCTGCTACAATTTCGTAAAGCCGGGGCTTGAGAAGGTGATGTCGGAGGATGAACTGTGGGAGTTGAGGAGGAAACAGGGCATTCCGGTTTTCGGGGTTGAGGTGATGATTACTGATGATGAAGGAAATGTGCTGCCCCATGACGGTAAGACAATCGGAGAGCTGTGCATAAGGGGTCACTGGATTACCGGAAGCTACTACAAGGATCCAAGAACTTTTGAGTCATTCATTGAGGAAGGAGTTATGAAGTGGTGGAAGAGCGGGGATGCAGCGACAATCGATGAGAATGGGTATATAAAAATCGTTGACAGGTTTAAAGACCTCATAAAGAGTGGTGGAGAGTGGATCAGCAGTGTTGATCTTGAGAACTACCTGATGGCCCATCCGAAAGTCTTTGAGGCGTGTGTCGTTGGTATCCCGCATCCAAAATGGGAGGAGAGACCTCTTGCCTTTGTCGTGCCAAAACCTGAGTTCAAAGACAGTATAACAAAGGAGGAGCTGTATGAGCACCTCAAGCAGAGATTTGCGAAGTGGCAACTACCAGACGATATAATCATCACGGATAATATCCCGAAGACCAGTGTGGGGAAGTTCAGTAAGAGAATGCTGAGGGAGAAGTACAAGGATTACTACATGGAGAGCCTAAGCTAAATAGAGCTAAATTAGGTATAACAGCCATACCAGCACGGCAACCGCCACTGCAACCAAGACGAGTTGCCTGTAGGTCCTGCTGATCTCTGTGCCGAAATACTCAGCAGTCAATACGTAGCAGAGGTGCAGTGGTGAGAGCATGACGCCAAGGTATCCTGCAGCTATGACGAGCATGAGGTTCTTTGGATCTATTGTTCCAACTCCTGTAAAGCCTGTGAGCAGTGGGAGAGCGATAGAGGAATAGCTCATCTCAATACCGGTTGCAAATCCCACGATTAGAGTGAGGATGAAGGCAGCGACAGGGGCGGGAAATTCGAGGGAGATGTCGGTCAGAATGCTCTCTGCAACACCGCTGGACTGTATTACAGACTTATAGCACATAACCGCGAAAACCAGCACTATAATCTTTCTATCAATTGTTCGTTTCAGAATTTTTTCAAAGTCCTTTAACTTGGCTCTTCTGTGGATTGCAACGGCAAAAATAGCGACTAGGAGGGAAATCAGCAGGTCAAGCTTTAAAATCACAGACAGGAAAAGCAGGATGATTATTGGGTAGAGATTGGTCAGAGCTTTGAGGGTATTTCTGGAAATCTGAAACTTTTTCTCAATACCCCTCGTAAGCATTAACCCCGAAATCATTGCAAAAATTGAGATCGGCAGAGTTGCGGCTGCAAAGGTGAAGTAGTCCACGTTAAGGACTGCCGCACCTATAATCACGCTCGGATATAGTGGCCAGAAAGTAACCCATACGTGTCTGAACCAGTAGTTCAGCAGTGTCGCTCTCTCAGGGGTTAAAGTGTATTTTTTCATCAAAGGACCGAGCATTACAGCAGAGATCAAAGCTCCACCGGGCATTGGAAGAAGGCCAATCAGGAGTGGGATTAATATGAAGCTTAACGCTCCAATCGCCTGTGAAAGCTCTTCTGCAAGCTCATTCAACATGCCGAAGTACTCCATGGAGTAGCCGAGTGTGAATGCGAGAATGACCATTGTCACAATTTTGAGAGTTTGAATGTTGATCAATGCTTGGAGAAGAACTTCGAATCCGTTGTATCCGAACAGCAAGTAGCTAAGCACCGCTGAACCTATGAAGAGGGATATACCGATACCAAGTTTTCTGATAAGTACGAGAACGAGTGCGATTGATGCAAATAAGGCAAGGCTCTGATCCATCTCTCTTTGGTAGTCTTCTGTCTTTTAACTCTTTTTCACAGTCTTTATATTTCTATCCCTCGGCCGTTATTCGTGAAAGATTTGATAATGAAATACGTGGTTGCAAATGCGTCAAAATACGGGAAAGCGAGTGAGAAGGCAGTGATGGGTAAGGTGATGGCTGAGAACCCTGAACTGAGGAGTAGGGCGAAGGAGGTGCTGGAGATCGTCAGGGAGTGCATTAACGAGTTTGAGAGCATGGATGAAAAAGGGAGAGAGAGGTTAATTCAGAAGTACGGTGATTTAGGAGAAAGAGAGAAAAGGAAGGAGCAGGAGACCGCTTTACCGCCCTTAGAGAAGGCGGAGAAGGGCAAAGTTGTAATGCGATTCGCTCCCAACCCCAATGGCCCACCAACTCTTGGCTCTGCAAGGGGGATTATTGTCAACGGGGAGTATGCAAGGATGTATGATGGGAAGTTCATTGTCAGATTTGATGACACAGATCCGAGGACGAAGAGGCCAATGCTCGAAGCTTACGACTGGTATCTTGAAGATATTGAGTGGCTTGGGTATAAGCCGGATGAGGTTATTTACGCGTCAAAGAGAATTCCTCTCTACTATGACTACGCCAGAAAGCTGATCGAGATGGACAAAGCTTACACTTGCTTCTGCAGCCAGAAGGAGTTCAAGGAGTACAGGGATAAGGGTGTTGAATGTCCTCACAGAAATATTGAACCGGAAGAGTCTCTTGAAGTCTGGGAGGGAATGCTTGATGGAGAATACGAGGAGGGTGAGGTGGTACTGAGAATCAAGACGGATATGAAGCACAAAGATCCGGCGATAAGGGACTGGGTGGCTTTCAGGATAATCAAGGAATCACATCCCTTAACCGGTGATAGCTTTGTAGTTTATCCTACCCTTGATTTTGAGTCTGCGATTGAAGATCATCTCTGCGGGATAACGCACATCATCAGAGGCAAGGATTTGATAGACTCTGAGAGAAGGCAGAGATACATCTACCAATACTTCGGCTGGGAATATCCGGTTACGAAGCACTGGGGGAGGGTGAAGATATTCGAGTTTGGCAAGCTCTCGACCTCCTCGCTCAGAAGGGACATCGATAGCGGAAAGTACGAGGGCTGGGACGATCCGAGGCTGCCGACGATCAGGGCATTCAGGAGGAGGGGATTTGAGAGCGAGGCAATCAAGAGATTCTTTATCTCGCTCGGGGTAGGAGAAAATGATATTTCAATCAGCCTGAAGAACTTATATGCGGAGAACAGGAAGATTGTTGATCCCAAAGCTAACCGCTACTTTTTTGTCTGGGATCCAGTCAGGGTAGAGATTGACGGATTGCCTGAGGAAATTGATGTTGAGCTACCGCTTAATCCCACTAAGGGGACGAAGAGGAGGTTGAAGGGAGAGAAGGTAGTTTATGTGACTAAAGATGATTTCGAGAGGCTTAGGGGTCAGGTGGTGAGACTAAAGGATTTCTGCAATGTTTTGCTCGACAGTAAGGCAGAGTTCAGGGGCTTTGAACTTGGAGATGTTAAGAAGGGCAGAAATATTATTCACTGGCTGCCTGAAAGTGAAGTCATGCCATGTGTTGTTATCGGAGAGAAAAGATGGGAAGGACTGGTGGAGAGGAACGTTGCACAGGATGAGGGAAGAGTAGTTCAATTTGAAAGGTTTGCGTTCTGCAGGATTGAGAGGGTTGGAGATGAGGTTCTTTCAATATACGCCCACCCCTAAAGTTGCTTGCTGTCGAGCGAGTTGGTTTGTCGTATTTAACACCAAAATCCTTAAAAATCTAACAGCCCTAAGCAGGTCAGAAGCCCGGGTGGTGTAGTCCGGCCTATCATGCGGGCCTGTCGTGGGGTTCGGGGAAGGGCGAAGATGAAAACCTTGAACCCTGCGGAAAGCCCGCGACTCGGGTTCAAATCCCGGCCCGGGCGCTATTAAAGCTAAAAGCCTTGTAGAAAGTCTATCGTCGCTGGCGAGGTGGGAAAAACTCGACGAGGAACTCTATTTCGAAGCCCCTGCTATCTGGACTCTTTCTGTGGGTTTGTCATACTCTTTTAGCAGGAATGGCTATATCCACATCACCCTCTCGGCACGGCTCTGTTTTCTGCAAGAGAGTAAAAAAGTCTCTGCTAATCCAAACTCTTCTTGCATCCTCCTCCGTAAAGTACTCAAAGGGGGCTGCTTTCTCAGAACCATTCGGGTATCTCGTTAGAATACAGTACTTATCAAGCACTCGTCCGCAGTTTAGAACATCTTCTAGAACTCTATTTCTTGGATAGCACATAAGCAAGTTGTACACCAAGCGTCTTTGGCTGTGCTGACGGCTGTTCTGCTTGTTGTGTGCTGCAGTAAATAAGTCGTAAGATCGCGATTGTGAATCGTACTTAATCCTGCGAATTTTCAAGGCATAGTCTTTCACAACTTGTCTTCCACTTCAATGGATTTCAAGACTCTCTCCAATAACTTAAGTCTTCTCACCGGATCGCTCGTAGAAGTTCTTAAGAGTATTACACCCCTCAAGGTTTTTGCCAGTCTAAAAACCAGTTCACCAATCCTTGTCTTCTCTGATCAGGATTTTACCCTCTTCTTCTGCCTTTTTAAGAACATCTTCATCTGATGCTGAGAGCTTCTAGTAACCTACGAAAACTACGTCGTACCCAGCGTACGTTCATATACTTCAGCATCAAGCTTTCTCCACCAGCGGTACCACTTCTTCTCCGGAAACCACTTTTGCAGCATATTCCAAAGCCGCTTTAATGTCCTCCTTACTTAGATTCGGATATTCCTCCAGTATCTCTTTCACGCTCATTCCTTCACTAATCGCCTGATAATAGCATCCACCGGAATTCTCGTTCCCCTTATGACCGGTTTACCTGCCATAATTTCGGGTTTACGACTATCCTTTCTTCATCCATGTTGGTTTTCAATTTCTATATAACTTTCTGTCGCGTTTTCCTGTAATACTTTTTTTACCTTAAGCCAATCAGGTGTATTTGGTTGGACTTTCTAAAGTCTTGGACTTCTAAATACTTCTTCTGAAAAATTCAGCGGTCTGGAATTTCTAGGTGTGTGATTCTAGGTTTCGAGCTTTAATCCTCCAAAATTTCCAAAGGGAAAAATTAGCGGTACCAATTAATACTCAGGATCAAATGCAAGCATTGCGAAAACCTTCGCATCCTCAACCATGTTGTCAATCACACAGTACTCGTTAGCCTGGTGAGCAACTCCATCTGCAGTGCACCACGCTGCTGTTTCTGTAAACCCCTTCTTTCTGAAAAATGAAGCACAGGTATTACCACCAATGCCATAAAGTTTTGGGCTCACTCCTCTCAGTGTTTCAAGTGTCTTTTTCAGCCTTTCCACAATGACAGCCGTCTCAGGAGTTGGAGGGGAGGAGACCTTCTGCACAACCTCAACCTCTATCTTTCCATTTCCCTTCATCTCATGGAAAAGCCTGATATCCTCCACATACTCAAGAACCTCATCCAGATCGTAGTCCGGGATAACTCTGCAGTCCATATAGCTGATATCAAGTCCCGGAATCGTATTTATGTTGTCTACATTCTTCTCCCTCTTCGTCGGCTCGAAGGTGGAGTGAGGAGGGATAAACAGTCTGTTTTCGGCATCAAACTTCAAGTGAAGCTTTTTGTCGAGATCAAGTATGAATTCCATAGCCCTCCTCGCTGCGTTAACACCAGCCGGAAGGCTCGCATGACTCTGCTGGCCATAAACCTTGAACTTCAACCACAGTATGCTCTTCTCGGCAATCTCAATCATATCTCCCTTTGGAGTCCCAACATCGGGTATTACAAACATGTCTTCCTTCCCGAAGATGTTCTGACTAATGAGGTGCTTTATTCCGTAATTGCTCCCGGCTTCCTCATCTGCAACATAAACAACTCCAAAACTGTATTTTGGAGTTAAACCGCTGTCTATTATGGATTTTGCCGCAAAAAGTGATGAAACAACACTCTGCCCGTTGTCTTCGCTCCCCCTTCCGTAAATTCTACCATCCTTCACAACGCCCTTGAATGGCGGGGTGTTCCAGAGCCTCTCATCACCCTCAGGAACAACATCGAGATGAGCGATAATCCAGATTGTTTTTTCAAGGGCACCGTTGATTTTGGCAACAATATTCGGCCTCAGCCCATCGCTAACTCTCTCATCTTCTACATCAAACCTCTCCACGTAATCGAACCCATCAAGGTATCTCATCAGGTATTCAGCCTTCTTAAACTCTCCATCACCACCAAATTCTGGAGGAATTGCCTTTAACTCAATAAGATCGCAGAGGGTTTTGACCATGTTATCTCTGTAACTCTCCACAATGTCCAGTACCTTCATACTACCTCCTCAATCATCTTTTCGACCTTGCCAATCATGTTTTCAACCTCTTTAATAACCTCCCTGTCATCAGTTGAGTTCCTCAGAATTTCAAGTTCAGCAATGACGGGCAGAAACACTCTCCAATCCTTTTTACCATTCAGTGCAACTTCCTTTAGTATGTCTAGCTTTCTCCTTGCGTTGAAGTCCTTCTCAAGCTCTTTTTTCAGTTCTCGCAGCATTATTGCTACTTTCCTGCCGTATGGGGTTAGGGAGATCACTCTCATCCTTCCCTCAACCCTGCTCTCAACAATCGAGTTTTTCTCGAACTCGCTCAGAACTTTTGAAATGTAACTGTATGGAGAGCCTATATCGTTAGAAATCTGGAGAGGATAAATTTTCTCATTTGCTTCCTCAGCTTCGAGAATTCTAAGTATTATCTCTACTGTTCTTTCATGAAGAAACAGTCTGGCAAGGCTCAAATTTTGCACCTCCCGATTCTCTTTTCTGGGAAAAATATTTAAAAATTTTCCAGCCTATTTAACGTGTTATTTGTGCTATCATTTAATCAGATGACTTCCGTCACAGGATTTCGCATCGAACTCGAAGCCTTCTCTGCAAAAAGCACAGCTTATGCCCAAGTCTCTACAGTATTTTTCAACTCTTTTGAGCATCTCATATCTTTTTTCCCTCTTCAGGTACGTGTATCTGCCAACCTTCTCGCCGCGCTGATAAATTGTTTTTATCTCCGGCAGCACACTCGAAACCCTTGCAAGAGAGTCCGGTTTCAGTTTGAGGGTTGAAGTCACAACGTGATCAGGCATGCATTTTTCGATTATATCCATTCTACTTTCATTCAAACCGGGAACTATGGGGTCGAAACGTAGAATAACTGGAATGCCAAAGTCCTTGAGATTCTTTATTGCTTCAATTCTCTTTTCAGTCGGAGGAGCGTTAGGTTCGAGTAAATCAAGGCCTGTAATGGTGATGCTAACCGCGCACCTCATTTCGGACAGAATATCAGCGTCTCTAACAACAATATCGCTCTTGGTCACAACCAGCAACCTCACATCGTAATCTCTGAGGATCTCAAGGCATTTTCTTGTCACCTTTCTTTCTCTCTCAACTGGCGGATAGGGATCTGAACTGTTTGACATCGAGATCAGAGAGTTTTCTGGTAAATCCTTCAGATCTCTTTCAAAATCCCTGAACAGATTTTTCTTCTCTCTGAGATGGTAAAATCGGGGTATGTAGGTTGCGTAGCAGTAGAGGCACTGATGAGCGCAGCCGGTATAGGGGTTGAAAGAGTATTTTTCAGGGCATGTGCATAGCTCTGACTTCCAGGGATCGAATTTACGGATTACTTTCATAGTAAAGTTCTCTATTCAGCCACGGGATCAGGGCCATTGTAACTGCCAGCCTCGATAACTCTGACCTCGATATTTTCCCCTTGCTCAGATAATGCACAGCGCCGACCTTCCTTCCAAGATTCTCTATTCCCGAAAGCCTCGACATAACCTCCCCGACCTCTTTCCCCTTCATCACCTCGTCAACAACGGATTTTGGGTACTCAAATCCAGGCCCAAACCCAAGCGTGTAAACCTGTCCATTGTAAATGGCGGCAACCTGAAAGTCAATGTAGCCCGAAATTGTACCCTCAAACCTGAAGAGGCCAGCCTCAATACCCACTGAGAAGTCGAACTCAGCGGAATAGCATTTAACCGCTCTCTCAATCGCACCTTTAATCGTATCGTCGTCAAATGGCTGTGGAGAAACGGTAGTTTTAATCTCCACGCTCTCAACCTCCACATCCTCAAAGTATTGCTCGAAAGCAAGCTTAGCTCCCTCAACCTTTGTAGGATTCGTGGAGCCGACAACGACCTTCACACTCTCACCCTCTCAATGCAGAGATAACCATCATCGTAAGCAAAAACCATTCTCTTTCTTACATTCTGCGCCAATCTGACAGCTCTTGCAATCTCACTTAGCTTCATCTCTTTATCGTCAGCAATGTCAACAAGGTACTGGGAATGGGGTAGATCCTCAACGTTTTCAACCTTCCTGTAAACTCTGAAATCGCTGCCGAACTTAAATCCAGTTTTAACGACAAAATTTCTGTTCTTCAAATCTCTGTAAACCTCGTACTTCCTGTCAAAATCCACTTCAACCTCCCTTGCCCTTCTTCTCAGCTCATCCTCGTCTGCGTTGACCAACTTCAAAGCCCCCCTTTCGGCCAGATAAACACTTTCGATCATTGAGAGTGCAACCAACTCGCCCTTCTCGCTACCATAAAAGTATTTCGAGAAAATCTCTGTGTTCTGAGTTAATACTCTGTCCTTCATCAGTATTCCTCTGATTTCCGGTAGTTCCTCCCTCTGCTCCCCCGTCATATCAGGCTGGTAAACGCGATAGTATGTTATCTCGGATTCCTCGTCAACAACGGCCAACCTGAAATCGTCAAATTTCAGGGCTTTTCTTGCGAGATCGGGTACTTTGACCACCTCTCTTTCGGAAACTGGAAGATATGCCTTTTTTGTGAGCAAATACTCCCCCTGAATCTTTACCCTGTTCCCCCTTTCCCTCAGGTCTTCATAGACAAAATAGTAGGTGGAAAAATCCTCCATTCTGGATCTAGCCCATTCAAGAACCTCCTCAAGTTCTCCAAAGCTTACAAGCCCCTTGATCTGAAGATACACTGCCTCCAAAGGATGGAGGTATATTTTGTCTCCCCTCTTAACTCCAAAACCTCTTCTTTCGAGCGACTTTTTCGCGCTGATGACTGCAAAATCTCCCCTCATAGATCAACACCGTAAACCTTCGCTACATTTTCAGCACAGATTTTGTAAACGAAATCTTCGTCATAACCCCTCTCAAGAAGTTCTCTTATCTTTCTCGGAACGGTTTTCGGCCCAAGAACAGCTCCAGGCCTTTTTCTGTCGTCTATGTAGTCCGTCTCGACCATGAACCTGTCTCCCTGCTCCGCTGCCTTTAAGACGTTGTCATTTCCAGCAAGAACCGAGGGAAAAATTCCGATCTCCTCGAACTCCTTAACTCTTGGCGGTGAGAAGTGCTTTACAACCTTTTTCCTCCTCAACCCAACCCTGTCGGCCATCTCAGCGATCTCAATCATCCCTTCTTTCGTATAACTCTCAGTGTGAAGCTGCACTGCGCATCCGACATCCTTCGCAACCTCAAAGGCGTGCATAAGAACCTCATTGCTAAGCTTCCATATCTGCTTGCTCACAGGATAATGAGGGCGGCCTGATTTTATGGCAATGGCTTTTCCCTCCTCAACGTATTTCCCTGCCAAGTCCAGAGCCTCCTTCATAATTTCAGCCGCTCTTTCAAATCCCAATCTTCCGCCAATTACCGTAATCTCCGCTGGGTGCACGCTCAGAACAGCATAGGCCTTAACGATTTTGTTTGCTTTTTCAACCAAGTTTACATGTCTGTCAAATACTTCAGCAAAGTCTTTGCCGGAATTCGGCCTCACATCATAGTGGTGACAGAGCAGGGAGACGAGTAAAACGTGCGTACCTCCAGCCTCCTTAAACTGCTCCAGAGCCTTTAACCTGAGGTGATTGTAGAGGTGCATGTGGTCGTCTGTTATTATCATGAAACGACGTGGGGAGTTACTGGTTATAAATTTCCTGTTTGAAAAATTCCAGCACTCTGTTGACCACGTTATTTAACTCTTGCTGTGGATTCTTTAAATTCTGGAGAGATTTACTGATGTTAGTCATGTTTATGTTCTCGACAGAGGCAGGATTTGACACATACTCCGAGAAATTCCTTTCGTAAACTTTCAAAAGTTCGCCAACAAATGGTTTTAAAGATTCCGGTGTTCCGAGGTTGAATATGTTTTCTATCATATCTAGTGTGCTTGTGGAAGAATTCAGATTTTTCTTGGTTAGATTCTCCTTTAGGTTACTCTCAAAGCTACTTAGACCTGCGAATTCTTGGAATTGATGATTAGTTAGGGCAAGATACAGTAAAATTATATACAGCGCAAGTAGCACGAATTTAGTAGGGATTCGCATTCTATAATTTAATTGTTCGGTCGAATATTTAAAAATTATGCTTTCCTCAGCGGTGAGCGAAAAGAATAGTTAAATCTGTCAAAACCGCGAAAAGCATAAATTGGTTATGGGAAAGAATAAAGCATGAAAGTTGTTGTTATTGGCGGTGGAGCAGCAGGGATGAGTGCTGCTTCGAGAGTAAAGGCTTTGAGGCCTGAATGGGATGTGAAGGTTTTTGAAGAAACTAGTTTTGTCAGCCATGCTCCATGCGGTATACCCTATGTTGTTGAGGGGCTTGCCGAGTCGAGCAAAGAGCTGATGTACTATCCTCCAGAATTTTTCAGGGAGAAGAGGGGAATTGATTTACATATCAACGCCAAGGTTGTGGAGGCGGGAGATGGGTATGTGAGGGTAGAGGAGAATGGAAAGGAGAGCAATTACGACTGGGACAGGTTGATTATTGCAACTGGTGCTTCACCCCGAATACCACCTATAGATGGTATCAATCTCAAAAACGTTTTTACAGCAGATCTTCCGCCAGACGCAGATGCGATAAAAGCAGCGAGTAGAGATGCAAAGAATGTTGTGGTCATTGGTGCCGGATATATTGGCGTCGAAATGTCGGAAGCTTTTGCAGCCCTCAACAAGAATGTAACGCTAATCGGAATCTACGATTATCCTTTACCTCGATTTGATGAGGAGATGGGCAAGATTATCAAGGAAAAAATGGCTGAGAAAGTGAATTTGAGAATGAACGAGCATGCAGTAGCGATAGAGGGGAAAGAAAAGGCAGAGAAGGTTGTTACTGACAAAGGAGAGTATCCTGCCGACTTGGTCATTGTTGCAACTGGAGTTAAGCCGAACACAGAAATTGCGGAGCAGCTTGGATGCAAAATTGGAGAAACAAGGGCAATCTGGACAAACAGCAGAATGCAGACTAGTGTTGAGAACGTGTACGCTGCAGGCGATTGCGCTGAGACGACCCACATGCTAACGAAAAAGAGAGTGTGGATAGCACTCGCTCCTGGTGGGAATAAAATGGGTTACGTGGCTGGAGTGAATGCTGCAGGTGGAGACATCGAGTTTCCGGGAGTGTTGGGAACGCAGTTAACCAAGTTCTTTGACCTTGAGATCGGTTCAACCGGTCTAACTGAGAGAGAAGCTGTCAAAGATGGTTTTGATGTGAAAACGGTCATGATTAGTGCGAAGACGAGAGTCCACTACTATCCCGGAGCGAAAGATACATGGCTGAAGGTTGTAGCTGAGAAGGAGACAAACAGAATTTTGGGAGCACAGATACTTGGAGCAGATGTTGCAATGAGAGTGAACGTTTTTGCTGCAATGATTCAGGCAGGTTTTACAACAAAGGATGTTTTCTTTGCCGATCTCGGCTATGCTCCTCCATTCACTCCAATCTGGGATCCGGTTATCGTTGCGGCAAGAGTTCTTAAATTCTAATTACACCATTTTTTATGGGATGGATCGAGGAGCTTGGCAAAATCTGTGATGTCTTTTCAGCATCGGATTCGTACAGATACGATGAGACTCCCCCTCTTATAGCTCCCAAACCTGCCGAGAACTTTGTGGTTGTTAAACCTGCAGATGCAAAAGAAGTTTCCAGGATATTGAGGTTTGCAAACGCAAATAACATCCCAGTATTCACCAGAGGTGGTGGAACGGGTTTGAGTGGCGGAGCAATACCGACAGAGGAGGGAATAGTACTCTCGACGGAGAGAATGACGGAAATTGAGGTTGATATAGAAAACAGAGTTGCTCTGTGTGGAGCAGGTGTTACTTTAAAGCAACTTGATGATACGGCTTACAAACACCATTTGAGCTTTCCTCCCCATCCGGGTGCTGAAACAGCGACTGTTGGTGGGATGATTGCCACAAACGCTGGGGGTGTGAGGGCGCTCAAGTATGGGACAATGAGGAACTACGTTCTCGGCCTCGAAGTTGTGCTGGCAGATGGCAGAATTCTGAAACTTGGTGGAAAGACGATAAAGAACTCAAGTGGCTACTCTCTGCTGCATCTGATGGTCGGCAGCGAAGGCACCTTGGGCGTGGTAACCAGGGCCATCATCCGCCTTTTTCCGGCGATGAGGGAAATAACTGTGCTGGGAGTACCCTTCAGGACTATGAAGGAGGCTCTGAACTGCGTTATTGAGGTTTCGGTAAAAATGCTTCCTCTCGCCCTTGAATTCATGGAAAGGAAGGCAGTGGAGATCGGAGAGAGGGTTAGCGGGAGGAGATGGGTGAGCAGAGATGGAGAGGCACACCTGCTCATGGTATTCGAGAGATTCGAGGAGGCTGAGGAGGCTGCAAGAATTGCGGAAAAGTACGGGGCGATTGAAGTTTTCGTTGCTACCAGCAGGAAAGAGCAGGAGGATTTGATGAAA
>JAPDIY010000003.1 GCA_029259335.1 Archaeoglobi archaeon | reverse complement strand
GAGGGTTGGAGAATTTTCGAATTAGTTTTTACCCCAACTGTTTTTTCAGGAGAAGACATTTGGGTTCTAAAAATTAATGCAAAATCAATTTTAGAAAAGTTAAACGCGGATTCAAACATTAAAAGGCTCTCAAAGTTCATTGTGGTCGATCCATTGATGTATCGCCTCAGAAAAGATGAAATATGGAAATTAATAAAGGAAATCTTAGATGAATCTGGCGAAGATATTGTATTGAGTGTTCAAGAGTTCTTAGATGTAGTCGGGATAGATAGAGACGAGTTTAACGAAGAGTGGGAAAATATAAGAAAAAACGCAGAAAAAGCTCTCAAAAAAGAGTTCCCTTTTCTGGCATATTCTGATGAGATCTGGAGGATAAAAGAGGCAAGAAAAGAGTTAGAGAGGGCAAAATCTATTATTTCAAAACCAAAATTAACACAAGATAGCTATAAAGACATAATTTTAAAATCATCAAAAGCTTTGGAGACCATTTTAGGTCTAATGTTCCATGTTTCAAAGGGGACCTTAGTGGGAGAAAGAAGTTTTGGTCAAATTCTAAACGAATTGAGGTCCGAAATTGAAAACACGTTTGGAGAAGATGTGTTCAAAGATTTGGAATTTATACGTGAAAAGAGGAACATTGTTGTACATCCAAAACCAATAAAAATTACTCACAAAGATGCTTTGAAAGTCTTTAAAAAGGCAGAGTTGTTTTTTGACTTGTTCTTCTCAGAAATAGGATTAAGAGGTGACTGACATGCTCTCAAGCAAAATCAAAGCAGTCTTCGGTGATCTTGCCGTTGATAAAAGGATAGCCAGCAAGCAGGAGTTTACAATGCTTCCCCGTTATGTAATAGAGAACCTCGCATCGAGATTCGTCGAGAAATTTGGCGATAACTACGCTGAAAAACTGCAGAAGTTCATATCTACATATTACCACGAGGCAAAAGAAAGGGAGAAAATACTCTCAGACCTGATGAAATTCGACAAAATAATGATAATAGACGAGGTGAGAGTTGAAACAGACATCCACAGGCAAACATACAGAGCTCATCTTGAAAATCTCACCCTCAGAGATTGCATGATAGATCTTGAACTCGTTGAAGAGCATGAGAATCTTCTCATCACGGGAATGTGGGGGTTGGTTACGCTGAAATATGCTATCGATATCGTTCCCAAGGATAGGGATGGAAATCCCCTGATGACTCCCGTTTTAATTGCGGACTTCCAGCCTTTCCAGTGCTCCTTCACAGATATAGGCCTGTTTAAAGAGGCAAGAGACGAATTCACTTTCGATGAGTGGCTTGATGTCTTAATTAACACCCTTGGATTGAATCCGAAGGTTTACGACACAAGGCAGAAGCTGGTTTTACTCACCCGTTTAATACCACTTGTCGAAAGAAACTCCAATTTAATTGAATTCGGCCCAAGAGCAACAGGCAAAACTTACCTATACAGGAACTCCACATATTACACGAGAATTTTTGCTGGAGGTAACATTAGCCCAGCGGTCTTGTTTTACAACATTGCGAGAAAAACACTTGGAGAAATAGGGGTTAAAGATGCAGTAATTTTCGATGAAATAAGCCGACCTGTCCTAATAACATCCTCTCACCACGTTGAAGTAGAACATGAACATCCTGCAAAACCTGTTCCAACACTCTAAAGCTCTTCTCCACCTTGCACTCTTCTCCCTCCTTCTGAAGTTAACAGTTATCGAGCAGAAGAAAATCTTAGCCCTTTGCTTGAAAGAGCTAAATACGGATTCAACTAAGCTCCTTTCTCCAAAGCTTTCGTGCCTGAATTTAACACCCAAGCGTTGCAGAGCATCTTTATACCATGGTCCTTTGTCGAGAATCAGCTCTTCCACTTCGCACATCCTCAAGACTTCTCTGAGGAAAGAATAGGCTGTCAAAGCATTCCTTGTGGGATAAACCTTCAGATGGATGACCTTGTTCCTCTCAACGTCTAAAGCAGCAAAGAGGTAGCATTTCTTCCCATTATATTTCAGAATTGTTTCATCTACAGCAATTCTTGATATTGCAAGCTTCTTCACTTCCTCCTTTCTTTCGGAGTCAAGTACATCCTTGAATCTGTCAATCCAGTAATGGACAGTTGACTTACCAACGTTTAAGAGTAAAGCGATTCTTCTAAAACTTGAGGAGAGTAAGTACATCGCTATTGCTGCAAGTTTTATTTCTATAGATACTTTGTTCCTCTCAAAGATGTCAAACTCTTTCAGTAACTCAAACAAGTTATTTTCTGCTATATCCGCCATCACCATAAAAGAGAGTGGATAGTTGTTCAATTATTTATGTTGTTTGATGCTTATTCGGACACACCTATTACCAGACCAGTAAATGTTAAATAATTGTGATACGATGTTTAAACAATGATCGGAATCTTGATACCCTTACTGCTACCTATAATTCTTCTGGAAGTCATTTCCTTCATACCTGTCTTGCTCTTCGCCCCCTTATACCTCATGACCAGCGTAGTCTCTCAGAATTCGGGGGATGTGGCAGTTGCGCTTGTTGGTGTTGTTGCTACGTACTACTACTTCATGCGCGGCTGATGAGGAGGTGGTAACATTTTGGATGTAGCTATTGTGGGTGGTGGAATTGCAGGGCTCTCCCTCGCTGCTCTGCTGTCGGAAAAATACAGTGTTGCAGTATTTGAAAAATCAAGAATTCTTGGTGGGAGGGCGAGAGTTTTGGATAGAGAAGGTTTTCTTCTGGATTATGGAATACACACATGTAGATTTTCCGATCAGGGCGTTTTGGCGGAACTTTTCAAAAAATTGGGATTGGAGATTAAGTTTCACTCCTCAAATGCCATTGTTTACTCCGAAAGATTTTACAAAGTTCCCAAAGGAGTTATGGGCTTTCTCACAACCAAGCTCGTCCCTTTCGGAGCGAGACTGACGTTGCTGAAGCTGATGAGAAGACTGCTTAAGGTAAATCCGAGAGATGTTGTGGAAATTACAGTTCATGATTTTATAAAGGACGTTACGGACAGAGATGATATCTACAGACTCGTTTCAGCTCTGATTGGTTCGGGGATAGTATGTCCTGATATGAGAAAAGCCTCACTCTGCGAAGCTGCCGCTTTCGCCCAGAAGGCTGTGAAAAGCAGATATACTGGCGGATACCCCATAGGTGGGTGGAGGTATGTGATAGATAATCTCAGGAAGAAAATTATCGAGAATGGCGGTGAAATAAAGCTGAATGCAGAGGTTAGCAGAGTCGAGGTTAGCGGAAATATTGCAGAGGGTTTAGTTGTTGGGGACGACTTCGTTAAAGCAAAGGCCGTTGTTGCTGCCTTCCCCCTTCAAAATATATGTAGTATTGTGGACAGATCATTACTGCCAAAATCTTTTGTCGAGAAGGTGGAGAATCTTGAGCCAACTTCAGGCATCTCCATCGATCTGGCGCTGAAGGAGAGGGTTTCGGACATCGACTCCCTGATTCTTACCCTCCAGCCGGTTATAATGGGTCAGTTTACGTCAAACATTTACAGCAGAACGGCCCCAGAAGGAAAGCAGCTTGCCACCTTCTACTATCCTCTTCCATACGAGAAAATGGACGATAGGGGATATGTCAGCAGAAAGCTTGAGGAGATGAAGGAAAGGCTGGAGGAGATGTTTCCGGGGATTATAGACAAAACAGAGTGGGAAAGGGTGCTGTATCTCAAAGTCGTTGATGGTGCGATTCCAAAACCCGGCCAGACATTCTGCGAAAGGCCGGATTACGTTTGTCCAACAATCGAAAATCTGTTTTTCGCGGGTGATACAACAAGGGCTGAAGGTAATGGAGGGGATATAGCGTTCAGGTCGGCAATGGAGTGTGCGGAGAGAATCGACAGATATTTGGAAAAATTTAAGTATTGATTAAATGTGGCATAGCTCATGATTGAGTTCAGGGTTGCAAAAGCTGTTTGCTGGCTATCATTCGTTATCTTCTTTCTTGCCGGGTTTTACTTCCTTCTCTTCCCCGAAAACCTCGGAAATATCATTTCTGAAACGGGAAAAATGCTGAGAATCGAGAGTGGAGAGGAGCTTAATTTCTGGAAAAGCCTGACCTTTGCGTACATGATGACAATAGCCTTTCTGGCAGCACTAATAGCGACAAATATAACCATCTACTGGCGATTTCTGTTTGTTCTTTTTGTTGCAAAAATATCCTCTTCAGCCACAGCGTTGATGTTCTTCCTGAGCGGTGGTGGTTTTTACAGCCTAGTGATAGCATTCACAGATCTTCCACTTGCTTTGATCTTTATTGGGCTGTATATCTGGGTACGGAAGAACAGGGCGTAGGAGATGTGAGGATGATAGGCGAGAAAAGACTGGAGGTTCTGAAGAAAGCAGGTGAGGCTTTGATTCCACCAGAGGGTAATTTACCCAGGTACGACGTAGAAGTGGATGAAAGGGTTGAGAGGTTTCTGAGCAGATCCCCACCGCATATTCGTATGACTATCAATCTCAGCCTGATTTTCCTTCAATTCCTTCCGCTGTTAAGGATTTTTATGCTGAAAAAGCCAGCTCTCTTCACATCCCTCGATGTTGACGAGAGGCTCAGATTGCTTGAGAGGCTGAGAAAGAGCAGATTCTTCATTTTTCGCATGGTCTTTGTTATTGTAAAGTTATTCGCAATTGCCTTGTATGCAGCAAGGAAGGATGTTGAGAAGGCGATGGAGTATTCCATAAGTACTGGGGGTAAAAAAGTTCTTTCTCCTGAGATCGTGAGGGAGAACGTCATTGAAGGTTATAAAGAGGGCAAAGACGTCAGAATACGGTGTGACGTGCTCGTTATCGGATCAGGAGCAGGTGGGGCGACGGTTGCGAAAGAATTGGCGGAGAGGGGCTTTGACGTGGCTGTGATTGAGGAGGGATTTATGCCTGAATGCGATAAGCTCGGAGGAGAGATGCTGAAAGTCACTCCTGAGCTATACAGGGATGCGGGGATGACCTTCACAATTTCTCCCGTCGGATTAGCCTTCCAGCCCTCCATTCTTCTTCCCACCGGGGTCGCTCTTGGAGGAACAACTGTGGTGAACGAAGGAACCTGCTTCAGAACGCCGGATGAGGTGCTTGAGAGATGGAGCAGTGATTTCGGTTTGGAAGGAGTTGATCCGAAAACCATGAGCAAGTACTTCAGGAGGGTTGAGAAGATTCTCAATGTCCATCCGGTTTCAGCCAATCTTATCGGTGAAGCGGCGATGAAGGTTGCTCTCGGAGCGGAAAGACTCGGTTACAGCTATTTTCCTCTCTACAAAAACACATCGGGATGTGAAGGTTTAGGGCTGTGTGAGTTCTGCTGCCCGATTGATGCCAAAAAAGCCATGCATCTGAGTTATATTCCCTTAGCCACTCAGAACGGGGCGAGGTTTTATACAGGCTTCAGAGCGAGGTGGATGGAGTTCAGAGGCAGGAGAATAACGAAAGTTGGAGGAGAGGTATTAAACAGGGAGAGGCAGGTTGTCGGAAGATTTGTGGCTGAATTCAGAATTCTGGTTCTTGCAGCCGGAGCTATTCACACACCTTATTTGCTGCTGAAAAACGGAATAGCGAATTCGAGCGGCATGGTTGGCAGAAATCTCAGAATTCACCCTGCTATCGCTGTTATGGGAATTTTTGATGAGGTGCTGAACGGCTGGGAAGGGATGTCGCAGAGTCTGGCCGTTAAGGAATTCGCAGATGAAGGAATAATCCTCGAAACGACCTTTGCACCTCCTTCCCTTGCTTTTGCGGGAAACTGGCTTGCCGGAAAGGAGCTTTCAGAACTCTTTTTGAATTACAGGAAAGCATCCATGGTCGGTGTGATGATTGGGGAGGATGATTCGAGGGGGAGAGTTCTGGCTATGCCCGATTTCGTTCCCCTGCTGGGAAAAACGCCGCTGGTGCAGTACAAAGTTGGAACCAAGGACGTTCAAAAGGCGATGAAGGGATTGGTTGAGACCTGCAGGATATACTTCGCTGCAGGTGCTGAAGAAGTCGTTACGCCCTTTCTTGACTTTCCGATTGTTAGGAAAGAGGATTTGGAGACGCTGGAGAGGATCAGATACGTGCACCCGAACAGGATCATCTGGTCTGCCTACCACCCGCAGGGGACGTGCAGGATGAGTACTGAGCCTTACAATGGTGTTGTTAATTCCTACTGTCGCTCTCACGACTTCGAGAACCTTTACATAGCCGACGCGAGCATATTCCCCGACTGTGTTAGGGTTAATCCGATGATCTCGATAATGGCGTTTGCGACGAGGACAGCGGAGCACATAGCGGAGGTGGAAAATGTACTCTGACGAGATCGGAGATATAGTAAAGGCCTGTAGCGAGTTTGCTCAAAAAGAATGTGAAGAAGATCTGCTAAAAGCTTGGAGGAAAGGCTTTGATCTGGGATACTTCAATCTATCGGAACTGTCAGTTTCTGAAGCTTCAGCCGTATTTGAGGGTATTTTTTCAGCAAAACCCACTTTTGGTGTACCGATGCTCTACTTCACCATCTCTCAGCATATTTTCGGCGAATACGCTTCTTTTGCATTCCAGCAGAATAGACTCGTAACAGATTTTACCTACAGGAGCTACGTTAAGATAGTCGATTCGGAAGCTTCGCTCTTTGTTGCCGATGGGAGATACTATACTCCCGAACTGGCAGAGCTTAGGGTTGTTAGGGTTGTTGAGGGCAAAGATGTTGATAAGGAATACATTCAGCTTTTGAATATCCTTCTTGCTGCGAGATGCGTTGGCACTGCTAAGTACGCCCTCAAAGTTGTATTAAGCTATCTGAAGGAAAGAGAAAAAGCAGGGTATGAGAGATTCGACTACTGCCACTGCTTTGAGAAGCTTGGAGAAATCTCGGCAGAAATTGAGGCTTCAAAACTCATGCTGTACAGAGCCTCAACCTCGGCTGATTCGGATAGGACGAGTATAATTCTCTCAGAAATGGCACTCTGGAAGGCTGCATGCACTGCAGTTATGGCTGCTGATGAGGCGGTTCTACTCCAAGAGGGCTTCTATGACTACAAAGAGGACTTTAAAGTGGAAATTTTCAGGACTTTGGCTGAGTTAAAGCATAGAAACCCTGCAGGATCTTCAATTTACGATTTAAAAATTTCTGAACTCTTCTTCCCCTTCACCTCCAGATTCTACGGCCACTTGCCTGAGTGAGCCAAATTTAAATAACGATATACCCTATTTACTTCGATGAATGAAAAGCTGCTCAGCGAGCTCAAGGGATACCAGATTGTAGGCGGGCATTCAGCTGTGAAGACCTGCCTCTGGCTTAAGAAGTCGCTGAAGGATGAAGGGGTTTGCTACAAGCAGAAGTTTTACGGCATAAGCAGTCATCGCTGTCTTCAGATGACCCCAGCACTGATGTGCAACCAGAGCTGCATTTACTGCTGGCGTCCACTTGAACTGCTGAAAGGTTTTAGTGGATGGAATGAACCGGAGTTCATAGTTGAAGAGAGCATAAAGGCTCAGCACCGCCTTCTGAGCGGCTTTCATGGAACCGCTGGGGTGAACAGGAAGAAGCTTGAAGAGGCATATAAGCCGAATCAGGTTGCCATAAGCCTGATCGGTGAGCCCACTCTGTATCCTCAACTTCCAGAACTGATTGAAGAGTATAAGCGTAGAGGTTTTACAACGTTTCTGGTAACAAACGGCACGAATCCGGATATGCTGGAGAAGGTCAGTCCGACGCAGCTTTACATCAGCCTCACAGCCTTTGACGAGGAAAGCCACATAATGTTAAACCGTCCGCCGAGAAGCAACTGGGAGAGAATACTCAGGAGTCTCGATGTGATGAGGAACAGTGATAGCAGGACAGTGATAAGGCTAACGCTGATTAGAGGATATAATATGGATGAAAAAGCAGTAAGGAGTTATGCAAAACTGATTGAGAGAGCTGAACCGGATTTCATAGAGGCCAAAGCTTACATGTATCTGGGCTATTCAAGGTTGAGGCTCAGGTATGAGAACATGCCAGAGCATGCAGATATTGTCGAGTTCGCTTCCAAGCTTTCCAGGGAGACAGGATATGATGTTGTGAATGAATCTGAGCCGAGTAGAGTGGTTTTGCTCAGAGGGTGAGAGAGTGGACATCGAGGAGTGCAGAAAGAGGCTTGAGGAGCTGGAGAAAGGAAGAGAGGAGCTTCTAAAGCTTTTGAGAGATATGAGAATAGATGCCACCAAGGCGGTGGCGTTGATTCATGCGGGGAAGATGGAGGATGCGGAGAAGTATTTGGACGAAGCTCTGAAAGTTCTGGGGAAGGTCAGGGAGTTTAAAAAGTATCCTGAGATCTACTACTCTCTTACCCACGATGCGATGCAGGAATTAGTTGAAGCGTTTGCGTTTCACAAAGCGATCAAAGGAGAGTTCAGCTTTTCGCTGGATCTGGACGTTGAGCCTCCAGCTTTCGTCACCGGTCTTGCAGATCTGGTTGGAGAGCTTAGGAGGTATGCTCTGAGCAGGCTGGTTGAAAATGGCTTTGAAGAGGCGGAGAGAATAATGAAGCTGATGGAGGAGATATACAACGAGCTTATATCCTTCACATCGTTTCCCGATAAGCTTCTTCCGGGATTGAGAAGAAAGCTGGACGTTGCGAGGGCCGGAATTGAGAGAACGAAATCCGATTATATCGCGGCAAAGGTAGCGAGGTTGAATGAAAGTCTGGGTGGGAATTGACGACACGGATAGCAGCAAAGGAATGTGCACGACGTATCTTGCAACGCTCATCATTGAGAGGATTGAGAAGGATCTGGGCAGAGTTGAGGGTTTTCCAAGACTGATAAGGCTGAATCCAACGATCCCCTACAAAACAAGAGGCAACGGAGCGGTGAGCTTTTTAGCGGATGTTGAGGACAGGGATGAACTCGTTGATGTGGTAAATGACATAATTCTTGAGTATGCCATGCTTGAGGATGAGAACACAAATCCGGGAGCTGTTTTTGTTGATGAAGACATTGCGGTTAAGCTCAAGGACTTTGCCGAGAAGGCGATAAAGGACGTTGTTACGCTCGATGAGGCCCTGTTCATTATAGGAAAGCATTTCATCCCCCACCTGAAGTACAAGAAAGGTAGAGGTTTGATCGGAGCTCTGGCTGCTGTGGGAGCAGAGCTTAATGATTTCACGCTTGAGCTGATAGCCTACAGATTTCCCGAAAGGTTCGGGACTGAGAGGGAGTACGATGAGGAGAGCTTTTTTGACATGGACTTCGAGCTTTATCCTGAGACCTTTGACAACGTTGACTGGTGCAACGAAAGTGTTGTCTGTGTTCCGAACACTCCATGTCCCGTTCTTTACGGCCTGAGAGGGGAAAGCGTTGAAGTTCTATATAAAGCCCTGAACATGGTTAAATCGGAGCCATACGACAGGAAAATGATATTTGTAACGAATCACGCGACTGATATGCACATCATTGATGCGAATGGTGTGGAGAGAGTTGAGAACTACCACTCATACCGCATAACTGGAAGGGTTGCGAGGGAGCCTTACGACATTGAGGGCGGGCATGTGTTTTTTGAAATTGAAACGAAGTTTGGGGAAATAATGTGTGCAGCTTTTGAACCAACAAAGCAGTTTCGCAACATTGTGAGGCTGCTAAAGCCCGGTGATGTTGTTGAGGTTTATGGCTCGATGAAGAAAGATACGATAAATCTGGAGAAACTGAGAGTCGTTGAGGTAGCCGAGCTTTACGTTGAGAGAAATCCTGTGTGCGAGAAGTGTGGGAGGAGAATGGAGTCCGCTGGGAAAGGGCAGGGATTCAGATGCAGGAGGTGCAAGACCACTGCAAGGGAGAAAGTCAGGGAGCGGGTGATAAGGCAGATTGAACCCGGATTCTACGAAGTCCCTCCTTCCGCGAGAAGACATCTTTCAAAGCCTCTGATAAGGATGGATGCCGATAAGAGGCACATTTTCAGGTAAAATTTTATCCTGATAAAGCGGATTGATTTTATGAAAGTCGGGATTATTGGTGCAGGCAATCTCGGTATGGCTCTTGCGAAAAATGCTTCGAGGAATGCTGAGGTTACTGCCGTTAAAAGAAATGTTGTAGATGTGGAAGGCGTAAAAGTCGTGGATAGGATGGAGGAAGTCAGAGATTGTGACATCATCTTTGTAGCCCTGAAACCCGATGTGTTCAGAAAGGAACTTGAAAAAATTGGTGGGATTGCTGGAAACAAGCCAGTGGTAAGCTTTGCCGCCGGTGTGAAGCTTGAAGAAATGGAAAAATGCATCAAAAAGCCTTACAGGGCGATGACGAATCTTGCTATCGAACACAGATCACTAATCGCTTACTACCCTGCTGAAACTCTGCAGCAAATCTCATTTCTGGATGCTGAGTTTGTCGAATGCAATAGTGAGAAGGAGCTTGACGTGATGACAGCTTACATCGGCAGCTCTCCAGGGATTTTGGCTTATCTTCTACATGCTTTCATACTCTCCGCAATAAGAGACGGTGTGGATTATGAAAAAGCAGTGAGGATTGCAGTATCTTCTTTTAAATCCACTGCAGAACTTTATGGCAGGTACGGGCTGGAAGGGATGGTGAGAAAAATTGCAACTCCGGGAGGAACAACGATTGAGGGCATAATCAGAGTGGAAGAGGTTCAGAGTGCTTTGATAGAGGCACTATCTTCTGCATCTTCAAAGGCAAAAGTAGTGTAGTTTTGTTTGGGGTAGGGGAAAGGACATGGTCCTGACATAGGAGTCATGGTAATGCGATGCCCGCAGGGTAGGAAAGACCAAAAAGCAAATAAACTCAGGAGGTGAGTGGATAAATACGGGGCCCGTAGCTTAGCCAGGTCAGAGCGCCCGGCTCATAACCGGGCGGTCGAGGGTTCGAATCCCTCCGGGCCCATGTTTGTGCATTTAGCTTAGTTTACCCGATCAGTTGAACGAGTATTTGATGATTCAGTAGCGATAGACAAAAGAGAAAAAATCAAATTTTGTTCTCAAGTATTCTCTGAATAACTTCATCTCTCGGCGTTGCAGCTATCCTCGCGACCTTTTTCGGATCATGCCCTTGGCAGATGGCAAGAAGCTGGTTGTAGTCGAAAACAGGAATGCTGTAATCTATCATCCCAAGCTTTCTCATTTCATCCTGAGCCTCATCCATCCACATCAGGCAGGTTATGCAGGAAACAACTATGCAGTCTGGATCAACCTCTTCCTTCATTGAATCGAGCTTGAGCTTTAGAAACTCCATTGCAGCTTTCCTGTTGCTCCTCGCGTATCCTCCTGCACCACCACAGCACTGTTTGTCCCTCGTGAATGTTGGCACTTCAGCTCCAAGCGCTCTTGTGAGATTTTTCAGCACTACAGGGTTTTCAGGATCGTCGAAGCCGAGAATGTTACTCGGCCTGATCGTGTGGCATGGAACCTGCACGACTGCCTTGAGCCCCTCCATTGAATATTTTAGACTCTCCCTTATCTTATCAATCCCTATATCGTTGTACATGAAATCTGTTATGTGTTTGGTATCGCTTTTTCCCTCGTACTTCATCCCAACCTTGGACAGGAACTTCTCGTTGATCTCCTGAAGCTTTCCGTTCACAAGCTTGTACCTTCCAACCTTAAGCGTTGAGTAGCAGCTTCCGCACTGCACGATCATGTCAACTCCAGCTTTTTCAGCAATAGAGTAATTCCATGCGGAGACAGCCAAAGCAGCCTCCTCATCAGCAGACCAAAAGGTTCCGTAAGCCGGACAGCAGGCGGCCCCTTCTAAATCAACAACCTCAACTCCAAGCGACGAAAGTGATATCCTGATTGCTTTTTCAGTGTCAGGCCTCAAAGCAGGCATGTTGCATCCGAGGAATAAGCCAACCTTCATCATACCACCTCTAATCTCCAATTCTCACTCCTCCTGAATCCCGAACATGTAAGCGTGCTCCCTAACAACTCTGGTCTCCCTGAGCAGCTTTCTGAACTTCTCCAGCATCTCTTCGTTAGCAGCAACTGATCTGATTTCGGGAAGCTCAAGTTCCTCTCTCATTGGATTTATTACGTTCTGGGTATGCCCTCTCTCGTAAAGCTCAGTCAGAACCTGCGGAATGTAGGTTTCATCTTCCATGCACTGCCATCTCCTTATTGCAAGGACGATTTCAAAAGGCCTTGCATCTCTCGGACAGCGCTCCTCACAGCCAGTGCAGGTTACACACATCCACGGGCTCTCATCTTCGATCAGTACCTCGCTCAACCCAAGCTTGGCTATGTGAATCAACCTCTTAACACTGAGAGGTTCATCGGCTATTCCTGTTGGGCAATCTGCAATGCACGTTCCGCACTGATAGCATTTCAGCAAATCCTCTCCACCAACCTCGACAATCTGCTTAATGAGTTCTGGATCTCTCTCCTCGCTAAGTCTTACCGGCATCACAACCACCTCACGCCTTCTCAAGGAGAGCGGAAAGCTCGTCGTACCTGAACACCGGCCCGTCTCTGCAAACGTAAACGCTCTCGAGCTTACACTTTCCGCACTTTCCAATTCCACACTTCATCCTCCTCTCAAGTGTTGTGTATATCTGGTCTTCCTTGAATCCAAGGTCTTTCAGAACACCGAGAGTGATCTTTATCATTATCGGCGGGCCGCATGTGATGGCGATTGTATCTTTCGGGTCGGGCTTTATCCTCTTCAGATTGTCTGGCACGAATCCAACGAAATACGGCCAGTCTGGCTCTGGATTATCTATCGAGAGTTCGACGTTGTAGCCCTGCTCTATGAGTTCCATAAGCTCATCTTTGTAGCACAAATCTCTCGAAGTCCTTGCTCCGTAGATTATCGTCAGATCACCGTAGTCTTTCTCGTTGTCAATAACGTACTGGTAAATTGATCTCAGTGGAGTTTGACCGATTCCACCTCCGATAGTGACGATGTTCATCCCCTTCCACTCGTCGAGCGGGAATCCTCTGCCCAGAGGTCCTCTAATTCCAACAACGTCTCCAACCTCCATCTCGTGAAGCTTTGTTGTAACCTTTCCCGTTTTCAGAATGCTGAATTCGAGGTCAGGACGGGTGGGGGAGTTGGCAATTGTAAACCAGCTTTCCCCTCTACCAAAAACGGAAATGAGGCATCCCTGACCAGACTGATAGTCAAATCTCTCTCTACCGATGAGCTTGATTTTGAAGGTCTTTATAGGTCTTATACCCTTAACTTCGTCTCTTATCTCTACAATCTCAGCCTTGTACGGCAGATACGGATTTTTCATGGGTTCGTTTATCACTTCACTCATTACTCCACCTCCGAAGGAACATTATCAATCACTTCGGCAATATCTATACCAACAGGACATGCAGCGCTGCACCTCCCACAACCAACGCAGTAAAGCTCTCCCTTTCTGACAAGCATGTAGTAGAACTTATCGTAAAACCTGTTTCTCAGCCTCTGCCACTTTTCAGGTCGCGGGTTGTGGCTTGAGCTCTCAAGGGTGTGCAGAGGGAACTGGCAGCTATCCCATGCCCTGATCCTCACACCCTTCAACTCTCCATCATCGAATATGTCGAAGCAGAAGCATGTGGGGCAGAGATACGTGCATGTTCCACAGCTAATGCAGTTTGTTGCAACCTCCCTCCAGTAATCGCTATCAAAAGCTCTCTTCATTCTCTCCTCAAGGTTTTCAGTATCAACCTTTCTGGTGAAGGATTCCATAACCTTCTTTTCAAGCTCCTTTTTCGCTTCAATATCTTCAGCGCTCGCGTCTGTGAGCTCAAAATTAGCAGCAAGCTCCTTTCCTGCATCACTCACGACTTCAACAATCTGCCTTCCGTTGAGATTAGTCACGAGGATATCAACACCCTCACTGCTGTAGGGCTTTATCCCGACACTCGAACAGAAGCAGTAATCGCCAGCCTGATTGCAGGCATAGCCAATAATAAGGAGATTTTTCCTTTTCGCCTCGTAGTAGGGATCTGTTATGTCCTCAAGAAAAACCCTGTCCATGAGTCGAATACCCTTAACGTCGCATGGTCTGATTCCAACAATAGCGAGCCTGTCAGGCTGCTCTGGCAGCTCCTCAACCCACTCCCCATATTTTATCAGAACCTCGTTCTCAGGAAACGTGACTTCCTTGGGGGATTTTTTGGTGTTTATGTAGTCAAAATCAGTCTCATCTGCACTCTTCACAACCCTAAAGACGTGATAGTTACCCTCCTTTACAGGCGCGTAAACCCTGTATCCTTCCTCAAGAAGCCTGGTAATAACATCCTTGAGGAAATTTCCTGAATATACCTTCATTTCTGACACCGTCATCACCCCTCTGGGAGAATGTCAAGCTTTGAGAGGAATGGGATCTCCTCATCAGGACTATAGTTGAAGACCTCGTACACAACTTTCTCCAGCTTTCTCTCCAGCTTTCTCAACGGTAACTCCATCGGACAAGCTCTCTCGCATTCTCCACAACCAGCACACCTCCCGGCATGGTGCATGACTCTCACGATGTGATAAATGAGATTATCAGCGGCATTAACAGTCCTTCCGAGGACTCTCGGATAGGCAGCCTTCTCCTCAGCAGGAGTCATCGGGGAGACTGCAAGGTTGGAAGGATCAACCAGACACTCATTACAATAGCACATCGGACAGACCTGCCTGCATGCATGACAGCGAATGCACTTGCTGAACACATCCATCCAGTAGCTCCACCTCTCCTCAGCACTAAGCTTTTCAAACTCCTCGATGTCTGAGAAATCAACCTTCCCCTCCCTCGGTTCTCCTATGAGAACGTCGTAGTCCTTGGGTGTTGGCTGTTCACAGTAAAGGCAGTTCTCAAAAATAACTTCGCTGAACGGTATTCTCTGCTCCTCTCCGCCTGCCTTCACAACAACCTCATCACCGATGAGCTCAACGCTGTCAATTTCAGCAAGTCTGAACTTGACGGTGTTTCTGAACTTTCTGTAGTCAATAACGCCGGGACATGAGATGCCTATGATGTATAAATTCTCTCTCTCAATTTTCTCCTCCTTCTCAAGCTGCTTCAAAGCCCTCGCATCACATCCCTTGGCTATAACGGCCACCTTGTTATCTTTTGCAAGCTC
Source organism: Archaeoglobi archaeon (assembly GCA_029259335.1). GTDB lineage: Archaea > Halobacteriota > Archaeoglobi > Archaeoglobales > Archaeoglobaceae > Archaeoglobus. The sequence continues at coordinate 85,565 of JAPDIY010000003.1, read as the reverse complement.
CATAACAGTTCTTGCAGGATTGTTGAAGGAAAGGGGTGAGAATGAAAGCTTATCTACTTCATCAGGTTTCAGAACTGCCACAACCTCTCTTGGCTCGCTCTGCTTTCTCACAAAGCCAACGATGTAGCTGATCTCAGCAGGAAGTTTCCTGCACTCCTCCTTTATCCTTTCAAGCGTTTCGGCATTCATTCTATCTTCCTCCTCAGCTTCTCCTGTCTTCCCATCTCTCTTATCTTCTCGGTGAAGGCTGTCATCTCCTCAGCAAACAGCTTGCCCTCCGAAGCTGAAGCCCAGAGCAGCTTGAACCTCTCGTCATCAAATCCAACGAACTTCAGAAGCTCTTTCAGCAGGATGTATCTCTTCTTGGCGTAGTAGTTTCCGACCGTGTAATGGCAGTCACCCGGATGACAGCCTGCGATGACAACACCATCAGCCCCCTGCCTGAAAGCCCTTAAAACCCATGCGGGGTTGACCATTCCGGAGCACATCACCCTGATTATTTTCACATTTGGCGGATATTTTAGTCTGCTCGTTCCCGCAAGGTCAGCTCCAGCGTAACTGCACCAGTTGCATGCGAATGTTATTATTTTGGGCTCAAAATCCTCCACACTATCACCTCGCGAGGATTACATCTACCTCATTAACCGCATCAACCATCTCCTTAATCTGGTTGAAAGTGAATCCCTTAACGACTATTGCTGCCTTCGGACATGTGGCGCTGCAAACCCCACATCCAAGGCAGACCGCCTTGTTCACAGAAGCTTTAAGCTCCACACCCGCTCTCGTTTCGTACTCAACAATTTCAATTGCATTAACAGGACAAGCTTTGACGCACATCTCACAAGCATCACACCTCTCCCTGATGACCTCGGCTTTGCTCGCTTCCATGATTATTTTATCCTTCGTAAGAACTGTAAGGGCCCTTGAGACGGCTGCGTAGGCAAGGGAGATTGTTTCAGGAATCAGGCGCGGGCTGTGGGCGATACCGGCAAGGAAAATTCCTTCGGTGGCGAAATCAACAGGGCGAAGCTTTGGATGCGCCTCAAGGAAGAATCCGTTTGCATCAAGTGGAACCTTGAGGAGCTTTGAAATCTCTTCATTTTCCTCGTTCGGAACAGTTGCCGCGCTCAGAACGACGTATTCTGGTTCTGCGATTATCGTATCATCAAGTATCTCATCGTAGAACTCCACAACTAATTTCCCTTCTTCAACTCTGACAGCAGGCGGATTGTTCGGATCGTAGTGGACGAATACAACTCCCTTCTCCGAAGCCTCCTTGTAGTACTTCTCAAGGAAGCCATAGGTCCTGATGTCTCTAAACAGAATCATCACATTGGCATCAGGATTCAACTCTTTTATCTTGAGAGCGTTCTTTATCGCTGTCTGGCAGCAGATTCTGCTGCAGTACGGCCTCTCGTTATTCCTGCTTCCAACACACTGGATCATTATAACGTCACTGGGAACATGGCCGTTGTAGAGCATATGCTCAAGCTCAACCTGAGTAACAACCTTCGGATGCTCTCCGTACATATACTCTTTCGGCTTGTACTCCTTCGCACCCGTCGCGACAATTATCACGCCATGCTGAACATCTTCAACACCGCTTTCTGTCACTATTTTGCTGGTGTAGTTGCCAACGAATCCTTCAATACTTTCAAGCCTTGCACTCCTGTAAACCTTTATCAGCGGGTGGTTTTCAACCTCTGAGATCAGGCTTTCAAGTAGCTCCTGGGGATCCCTTCCGTCGATCGTGTAGTATATGTGCCTTAGATTTCCTCCGAGTTCAGGTTCTTTCTCAATCAGGTACGTTTCAATGCCCTGATTTGCAAGTTCTAAGGCAGCAACCATTCCAGCCAGTCCACCACCGATTACAAGCGCCCTCTTTGTCACATCAACCTCTATGTACTGCAGCGGCTCAAGCAACCTCGCCTTCGCGACACCAGCGGCAACGAGCTCCATCGCTTTCCTTGTGGCCTCCTCCCTGTCCGTGTGCACCCAAGAGCACTGCTCTCTTATGTTCACAAATTCAAACAGATAGGGATTCAGCCCAGCTTCGCGCAGCGTGTTTCTGAAGAGCTGCTCGTGAGTTCTGGGGGTGCAGGCTGCAACAACGACTCTGTTCAGGTTGTGATCCTTTATAGCCTGCTTGATTCTCTCCTGCGAGTCTGCAGAACATGTGAAGAGTAAATGATCGGCAAATACAACGTCGTCAAGAGTTTTAGCGAATTCGGCAACCCTTTCGACATCAACCATCGAAGCAATGTTTATACCACAATGGCAGACGAAAACGCCGACACGCGGAGGTTCACCTGTAACATCTCTCTCAGGTGGATATTCCTTCTTCGTTATCAGCTTCCCTCTCTCAGAAGCTATTATGCTCGAAGCCTTTGCAGCAGCACTGCTCGCCTGAGCAACGCTCTCAGGAATGTCCTTGGGCTCCGACACAACTCCAGCAACGTAAATTCCGGGTTTTGAGGTTGATATGGGGTTGAAGGTGTCGGTTTCGACAAAACCATACTCGTTCAGATCTATTCCCAGAATCTCGGCGTACCTCTTCATATCCTCTGGTGGTTCGAATCCGACGGAGAGAACAATGAGGTCAAACTCTTCCTCATAGCTTCTTCCATTCTTCTCGTACTTCAGCAGCAGATTTCCATCCTTCTTCTGCATCACAACCGAAACTCTTCCTCTGTGGTACTTCACCCCATATTCCTCTTCAGCCCTCTTTGCATACTCTTCAAAGCCCTTGCCAAACGTTCTGAGATCCATTACGAATATGTGAATTTCAGCATCCGGAATGTGCTCCTTCGCTATGATTGCGTGCTTTGTTGCATAGGTGCAGCAGACTGAAGAGCAGTAGGGATTGGTTTTTTCATCTCTGCTGCAAACGCACTGTATTATCCCTATTTTCTTCGGTTCCTTTCCATCGGACGGCCTTGCAACATGTCCCTCGAAAGGTCCAGTTGCTGAGAGCAGCCTTTCAAACTGGATACTGGTTATCACATTTGGGTATAGACCGTATCCGTACTCCCCCCTCTTGACAGCATCTGCAAGCTGACCGCCGGGCGTGAGGATAATTGATCCGACGTTTACTGTAATCTCTTCCTCCTTCTGGTTGTAGTCTATCGCCTTCGCAACGCAAACATTCTGGCAGATCCCACAGCCAATACACTTGTCCCTGTCAATCGAGTAAACCTTTGGAACGGCCTGCGGGTAGCGCAGGAATATGGCCGAGCGGTAGGATAAGCCCTCGTTGTATTCATCAATCGCACTCACCGGACATGCTTCACTGCACGCTCCACATCCTGTACACCTTGCTGGATCAACGTAGAGAGGCTTCTTTTTAATCTTGACCTTGAAATCTCCTGCCTCGCCTTCAATACCTACAAGCTCAGCATTGTTGATTATCTCAATGTTCTCGTGCCTTCCAACCTCGTTCAGCTTTGGCGACAGAATACACATTGAGCAATCGTTTGTAGGAAAAGTCTTGTCAAGCTGAGACATTCTTCCTCCGATTGCAGGTAGCTTCTCAAGTAGATAAACCTTGAATCCCGACTCAGCGAGATCTAAGGCTGACTGAATCCCGGCTATACCTCCGCCAATTACAAGCACAGCACCGACTGGCATACATTCACCCCTTTGCCTTTACAAAAACCTCTTCTTCAACTTCCAGCTCCACCAAATCCTTCCTTTTCATCTCAAGCACAGTATCGAGAACATCTCTGTAAGTCAAACCAGTCTTGGTGACTATTTCGGAAATTTTTGCCCCACCGTTAAGATAGTGCAGAATCATTGCAGATTTGACCGCCTTATCCACAATCTCGTCCAGAAGACCGTCGTACTTTTCGTAGTCCATTTTTTCACCGTAAACATTACCAACCTCTGTTACGGTGCGCATCTTGGCAACCAAAGCCCTCACGTCTCTGTTCAAGGTCACATCTCTGATTATCTCAGCTCCCTCAACCTTTCCACTTACTTTACTTTTCATCTTAACAATCGCATCGCTGAAATCACCCTCAACAAGCAAAATCCTGTCCTTCGACTCGCCAAGCTTTTCGAGAGTTTTCTCTATCAACCTAACCTTGCTTCTAACCTCAGCACTTCCGGGATAGTTTCTGCAGCTCTCTCCGCATGTCGCTACCACAACACCTTCAGCACCTTTCGCAAAAGCCTCAGCAATGAAGTAAGCATCAAGTCTTGATGAGCAGAGCAGAGAAACAACACTCGCATCGTAATCCTTATCCTTCTCAATGTTACGCCGACATGAGAAGACGACGATCTTCTTTTCAGGCACTATTTCGGCAAGTATGCTTTCTTCCTTGAACTTTGCCGCTGACATTTCGATTGCTCTTGTTATGCAACTTGCAGCACAGAGACCACAGACTTTACATTTCCCAACGACCTCTGGTACTCCATCCCGCAATTCTAAAGCATCTTGAGGACAAAGGGAGACACAGATACCACAGCTTATGCATTTGTTATAATCAACCAATATGGTCTTTGGACGCTCTTCTGGCATGTAAGGTGGTCATTTTGGAGTTTATAAAATTAATTGAAATGGTTTTGGTTTTATCTTTGTCAGGATTATACATTTTTTCACACTCAGCATTTTTGTGTATTACAAGTGTAAAACAAAACAAAATCTTATCTTTCCGCAAGTTTTCATCCCACCTATGAGTTACGAATTTGTTAAAGGAGAAAGTGAAATTACAGAGCTTTGCAAGGGTAAACCCGTTTATCTGCTCGTAATTGGGAATACGAGAACTGCAGAAGTGCCCGGAATAACCGTTGCTGGAGCAAACCCTGAACTCATCAAATACACCCCGCCTGCGGATGCAGAGCTTTTGTATCACGGCAGATGCCTGTCAATTGATACAGTACCTGCAACACCGGATGGAAAACCAACTCCAGCCCTGATATCGTACACAGCTTTGAGGCTTACAGCTATTCCGTTCTTCATCGTTAATTCGGGGCTTATGGTTGAGCCGAAAATTCCGTTTGTTGAACTAAACGCTCCTGTTGGGGAGAATATAGCCGAAAGAAGGGCAATGGATGCTGAGAAGGTGAGAGAAGTAATTGAGAGAGCAAAGATTCTTGGCAGAAAAATGTCCAAACTTGCCGATGTACTGATTGTAGGAGAGAGCATACCAGCAGGCACGACGACCGCTGCAGCAGTTTTGAAGGCACTTGGCTTTGAACCGGCCGTTTCATCGAGCATGCCCGAAAACCCCCTTGATCTCAAAAAACAGGTTGTGGAGATGGCGGTGAGAAGGGTTGAAAGCAATGATCCGATTGAAGTCCTTGCTGCAGTCGGAGATCCTGTAATGCTGGGGGTTATTGGCCTTGCACTTGGCTCTGAGAAACCCGTGGTGTTTGCAGGTGGCACTCAGATGGTAGCTATCGCAAATCTGGTTGCGAGAATGGGTGAAGTTGATGCTGTAATTGCAACTACAAAGTACGTTGCTTCCGATCCCAATGCAGATCTTTCCCTGTCTCCGTTCCCAGTTGTTGCTGCAGACCCAATGCTGGGAAAGTCGAAATACAAGGGTCTGAGAGCCTATGAGGAGGGATTTGTAAAAGAAGGCGTAGGTGCTGGAGGTTTAACACTGATGGCTTATGTGAGAGGTTTAGAACCTGAAAAGTTTCTTGAAGAAATAGAAAAAGACTACGCAAACATAGTTTCATGATTTTCTCAATCTACACACCTAACGCGATCAATATACCAAAAAATATAAGTATGGTTCATTTTCAAATTTTCAATAATGTCACACGTTATAATAATCAAAATTAACCCCAATGGCAAGATTGTTTCAATACAGGGGCTACCTTCTGGTATAAAAGGCAAACGGTTTGAGGAAGTCTTTGAAGTTGAAGGCTCAGGGAAGGAATTTAAAGCTAAGTTGAACGGTGAAATTTTTACTGGCTCAAAAATCAGAGTGGATGACGGACACATCATTGTTCTGCTTCCAGAATCCCTGCATCATCTGATTGAAGACTTTCCAGTTGGTGTTGTTGTAATACAGGATGGAAGAATAATATATGCAAACAAGATAGTTGAGAAATTTTCGGGATACTCGAAGAGCGATCTGTACTCCATGAACCTTGTAGAACTGGCTGCAGAAGGTTACAAGGACAAAATACGCAGAGTCTACGACAGGTCGCTGAAAGAAGAAGGCATAATAAAAGAAGAACTAAAAGTCCGGAACAAAAACGGAGAAGAGCTATTTGTCGAGGTACTTGCAACAAAAAGTTACTACAAAGGAAAGCCCACAATTATCTGCGGCATTACCGACATAGCAAAAAGAAAAGAGTTCGAGAATTTATTCCTTGCACTGGCAAATCAGACGTTCACGACGGTTTACATCATTCAGGACGGTAAATTCGTTTTTCTCAATGATACAAGTGCTTTAAGCGGGTACAGCATGGAGGAATTGTTCGAAATGAATCCATTCGATCTTGTACACCCAGAGGACAGGGAGCGGATAATAAGCAACTACGTTCGCAGGCTTAGAGGAGAAGATGTCGAGGTGCCGCACAGGTTCAGGGTGATCACGAAGTACGGGGAAGTCAAATATGTTGATACCATCGCTGTCAGAGTGATATACAAAGGTAAACCAGCAGTTATGGGCATGCTGATAGACAGGACTGACGAAATGAAAGCACAAGAAAAGCTCAGAATGTACGAGAGATTTTTCAGAGAAGCGAAGGATATGTTTTTTATAATAGACAGGAAGGGGAGATTTGTTGATGTAAATCCGAGATATGCTGAGATTCTCGGCTACGATTACTCTGAGTTGATCGGCCACACTTCAAGGAAGGTGGCCTTCGAGGAGGATCTGGATATTTTGAGAGAGAACTTCAGAAAGGTTTTGAATGGGGAAAATGTAAGGTTCACATTCAGAGCAAGATGTAAAAACGGCGATGAAAGAGTTTTTGAGGTTGTGGAATGGCCTGTGTTCAGAGACGGGAAGGTCGTTGGTGCTGAGGGGGTTCTGAGAGATATAACTGATAGGCTGAAGACGGAAAGAGAACTCAAAAAGACCAATGAGCTACTGAGGACTATAAGTGAAATAAATGAACTGATTTTCAGAGAAAAGGATGAGTATGCTCTACTCTCAAAGGTTTGCAGAGTTATCCTAAAGTTGAGAAACGCAAGTTCGTGGGCATGGGTTGTCGAGAAGGAGAAGATGTTAAAAGCTACACCACTTGCACCTGAATGCGCTCTCGCTGAAAAGGCAAGGGATGGTGTTCTGAAATACGAGGAATGTTCATGTCCCGTAGGCAGCGGAAAAAGTCTTGCAATACCTATCAGGCATAACAGCCACGTGTTCGGGGTGCTTGTGCTCTGCTCAGTTGGAGAATTAAGTGAGGACGAGATCAGAATATTCGAGGAGCTTGGTGAAAATCTCGGTTTTGCTATCACATCCTACAGAGCTGAGAGAGACAGAAAAATAGCTCTCAATTTACTTCTTGACAATCTTGAACAGTTTGAAGACCTTGCAGACAGGCTGAGGAATCCTGTTGCGATAATTTCAGGTTTCATCGAGATAAAGAATGACATAGGTTGCGAGAGGGCGCTCAGAGAAATTGAAAAGCAAGTTGATAGAATAAAAAGAATTCTCGACGATTTGAGATTGCAGGAAACTCTGACGTATTTCATTCTCAGAGGGGAAAAGCTTAAGTAGCTTGCAGTCAGCAATTACGAAATTTGAAATGAGGTGTTTGAATTGAGTGAATTTGGACGTGAATTTGGCCGCGAGCCGCCTGTAGAGGTTGGAGATATAAGAGAAGTGAGAATTGAAGCCGTTGGGTCAGAAGGTGATGGGATAGCAAAGGTTGATGGTTTCGTCATCTTCGTGCCGGGAGTAAAGGTTGACGACGTCGTGACGGTGAGAATCACAAAGGTTCTTCGCAAATACGGTTTTGCGGAAGTCGTTGAGTAAAAAAATTTAAAAAAGATTTAAAGCTTGTTTAGGAGGTCTTCAATACTGTCCACCAAATTTTTTATCTCCTGAATTTCGCTTTTCATCTCTTCGATCTTGTCGTACCCTTCATCCTTGACCATGGCTCCGTACTGTGTCGGGACTATAATGCCAGACTGCTCAAGCACGCGAAGTGAATACCTCACCCTGTGCTTTGGCATATTCAAAATGTCTGACAATTTAAAAATCCCGACAGGCTGTTTTTCCATTACCGTTTTCAGCACCTGCAGATGTCTTAGCACAATTTCCGCTTCAGCTTTCAACTTTTTGAACACCATAATGATTGTTGTTACCAACGTTTATAAAAATTATGTTAGCAAGACCTTAACCTAAACCACACACACTCACTCAAGAATCATAACTTCAATAACCTCAAGCGGTATTCTTGGCATTCTCTTGCCAATCTCGTATTTCGCAATTTTGGCTGCATGTTCCTCACTCTTGGCGTTGAAAACCTTCATTTCAAATATCAAACCAACAAGAGCTGTCCCAGCGACCATGAAGACAGATTTCAGAGGGCTTTCGCATTTGGGACAGACTGTATCACCAACATCTATTTTGACGAAATCGAGGTCAGGATTGAGTTTTTTGCCAGCTTCAGCAACAGCTATGTTCATCGCATCCTCAACACTCTTTGCCTTTTTCACTATCCACGCAGCCTGAAGAATTACGAGGTAGTCCGGCATTCAAAACCCCTTGGCTCGTGGATATATAAACTGTCGCCTGCCAAAATTAAGTGATATAATTAATAATTCACACTTTAAAAATTTAAATTTTTTTCACTTATATAAGCTTAAAGCAGATATAAAATCAAGAAAGACTTATATGGTGAGCAGTTGAGACCTTTTCGATGTCGGAGAATGTAGCTATTATAGGAACAGGACATTCCAGGTTTGGAACGAGGAGGGACGTAAACATCGCTGAACTCTGCTGGGAATCCATGAAACCAGCATTCGAAACTGCGAATCTTGAGCCAAAAGACATCGAATTCTTCGTTGTGAGTAACGCAGGAATGTGGAGCAGTGAGGCTGCTGTTCCAGCGCTCATGGCAGAGTATGCAGACCTCGCACCTAAGGGCTCCATGAGGGTTGAGGCTGCATGTGCGAGTGGTAGCGCGGCGATAAGAGTGGGATATACGGCAATAAAATCTGGAATGGCGGATATTGCTCTAGTTATTGGTATAGAGAAAATGCAGGAATCGCCGAATCCCAACGTCATCGAGCTTATCGGCAGATTCGGAAGCTACTTCTGGGAGTTTGAAAACTTTGGCCTTACGTTTCCAGCATACTACGCACTGCACGGGACAGCCTACATGATGAAATATGGTGCGACAGAAGAAGATTTTGCGAGAGTCGCTGTTAAAAATCATTATTATGGTGCCAAGAACCCGTATGCACAGTTCCAGAAAGAGATTGATATTGAGACAGTAATGAAAAGCCCGTACATTGCGTGGCCCTTCAAGCTCTTCGACTGCTCTCCGATAACAGACGGCTCTGCGTGTGTAATTCTCGCAAGCGAGGAGAAGGTCAAAGAACTTGGAATTGACGAGAAGATATGGATTCTCGGACAGGGCGTTGGTACTGGAACAGCGAATCTGAGCAGAAGAGAGGAGTTCACGTCTCTCGCCTCTGCCAGATATGCTGCGGAGCAGGCTTACAAGATGGCTGGTATTGACATGGACGATCCGATAAAATACCTTGATGGGGCAAACGTTCATGACTGCTTTACCGCACCTGAAATTATTGCATACGAAGACCTGAGATTCTGCAAGAGGGGTGAGGGTTACAAGCTGATCAGAGAGGAGCAGACGTACATTGGTGGTAAGATACCCGTTAACATTGACGGAGGTCTGAAGTCCAAGGGTCATCCGATTGGAGCTACAGGTGTGAGTCAGGCTGTTGAAGCCTACAAGCAGCTTCTGCGGAAAGCTGAACCCGGAAGGCAGGCTGACATAAACAAGGGTGTCTGGCTGGCCCACAATGTCGGAGGAACAGGGCACTACACGTATGTCACGATCTACGGCCTTGAGAAGGAGGTAAAGGGGTGAGATAATGGACAAGATGAAGGAGCAGGTTATGAAGAATATGGAGGAGCTCGGTTTTCCAGTAATCGTTGATGAGAAGAGTGGGGCGATGCAGTGGGTGGACATGAGAGAGCTCAGGCTGAGATACATCATTTCAATTGAGAACATAAAGCCCTTCTACGAGGGTTTAAAGGAAGGAAAGCTTATGGGAACGAAGTGCAAGAAGTGTGGCAGAGTGTTCTTCCCACCACAGAAGGATTGTCCAAGCTGCCTCGATTCAGACATGGACTGGGTTGAGCTAAAGAAGGAGGGGACTCTTGAAACAATGACCGTCGTTTTCGTAAGACCACCATCCTTTGGTCAGTACGACCCTTATCCAGTCGCTATAGCCAAGCTAGATGATGGGCCAAGAATTCTTGCGTGGTATAACGGCGATCCTCAGCAGGTTAAGCCTGGTCAGAGGGTTAAGGTTCAGGTTAGTAGGAGGAGGGAAGGTTATCTTATGTACGAACTTGCTCCATTGTGAGGTGGTAGTATGAACGTAAAGAAGGTTTGTATTCTTGGAGCGGGAGCGATGGGGCACGGGATTGCTCAGGTCTGTGCGACCGCCGGTTATGAAGTTTGGGTTAAGGATGTAAAGCAAGAGTTTCTGGATAGAGGAAGGGCTGGAATCGAAAAGAACTTGCAAAGAGCTGTTTCAAAGGGCAAGCTCACGGAAGAGAAGGCAAAGGAGATACTAAGTAGAGTCCACTTTACCCTCGACATGGAAGAAGCTGTTAAGGATGCTGAACTGGTAATTGAGGCTGTGCCGGAAATTATGGACTTGAAGAAGCAAGTATTTGCAGAAGTTCAGCAGTATGCCAAGCCTGAGTGCATATTTGCCAGCAACACCTCAGGTTTGAGCATAACCGAGCTTGGCAATTCAACAGATAGACCTGAGAAGTTCCTTGGACTTCACTTCTTTAACCCCCCACCGGTAATGCAGCTCGTAGAAGTCATAAAGGGTGAAAAGACGAGCGACGAGACGATAAAATTCGGCGTTGAGTTCGTTAAGAGCATTGGAAAAACACCTGTTGTGGTCAAGAAAGATATTGCAGGGTTCATTGTTAACAGAATTCTCGTCCCGTATCTTGTTTTGGCTATTGACGATGTAGAGAAGGGTGTTGCTACTAAAGAGGAGATTGATGCCACAATGATGTACAAGTATAGCTTCCCGATGGGTCCAATTGAACTCTCAGACTTCGTTGGACTCGACATCCTCTACCATGCCGGACAGCAGTGGGATATTGTCCCTCCATCGAAGCTCCTTGCTGAGAAATACGAGGCAAAGGAGCTTGGGATGAAGACTGGTAAAGGCTTCTACGACTGGAGTGCCGGAAGACCAAAGATTCCGCAGGAACTGGCTGGAAAATACGATGCTTTAAGACTGATAGCTCCGATGGTCAACATTGCCGCCGACATCGTTGCAATGGATGTTGCTGATCCCAAGGATATTGACACGGCCATGAAGCTCGGAACAAACATGCCCAAAGGGCCATGCGAGCTTGGAGATGAAATTGGCTTGGATGTGATTCTCGCAAAAGTTGAAGAACTTTATAAGGAGAAGGGTTTCGAAATTCTGAAACCGTCGGAGTATCTGAAGAAGCTGGTATCTGAGGGTAAGCTGGGGGAGAAGAGCGGAGAGGGATTATACAAGTACAGTGGTGAATTCGTCTTCAAGAACCTCACTATAGAAAAGGATACAGAGAACAGGATTGCAAAGGTTATCATAAACAGACCTCAGAGACTGAATGCTCTCTCTCCAGAAACTCTGGATGAGCTATTTGAGGTTTTCAAGCAGCTTGAAAAGGACGATGAAGTCAGAGTAGTTGTGATAACAGGAGCGGGCGATAAGGCTTTCTCAGCAGGATTCGATCTGCAGACAGCGATGCAGGATCCGTCTACATTGGCTCCAGCAAACTCAATGATGATTGCTGCTAAGGGGCAGTGGGTTTTCACCCAGATAGAGAGATTTCCAAAGCCTGTCATTGCGGCAATCAATGGTTATGCATTTGGCGGTGGATGTGAGCTTGCAATGGCGTGCGACTTCAGAATCATGAAGAAGGGAGCAAAGATTGGGCTTACAGAGCTCAGCCTTGCCTTGATACCGGGATGGGGTGGAACCCAGAGGCTTCCAAAGCTCGTTGGAATTGCAAAGGCGAAGGAGATGATAATGCTGGCGAAGAGGATCGATGCAGATGAGGCAGAGAGAATTGGGCTCGTCAATAAGGCTGTTGAACCTGAGAAGTTTGAGGAGGAAGTTATGGCTCTGGCGAAGCAACTCGCTGAGGGGCCGCCAATAAGCCTGAGGGTAGCGAAGTATGCCATCAACTTCGGATATGAACTGCCAGCGGAGATCGGACAGGTAATTGAGGCGTCGTACTTCGGAATTGTAACCTCAACACAGGATGTGATGGAAGGGGTTTCGGCCTTCTTCCAAAGAAGGAAGCCTGAGTTCAAAGGAAAGTAAAATTTCCCCTTCAAATTTTTAAAAATGGGAAATTTTTTATTCAGGTATTGTCATGATGGGCTGGAGGTGGTCGAATGAAAGTAATAGTGCTTGCGAAACATGCCCCCGACCCAGAATCGGAGATTAGTGTTGCAAGCGATGGTAAAAGTGTCAACACGAGTGGTCTTGTTTACGATATAAACGACTGGGACAGATATGCGGTAGAGGAGGCGATAAGAATAAAGGAGGACAAGGGTGGAGAAGTTGTTGTAGTTGGTGTTGGAACTAACTGTGACGACACTCTGAGGAAATGCCTTGCAATGGGAGCAGATAGAGCAATAAAGATACCTGTAGATACTTCTTTTGATGCCTACCAGACTGCAGAGGTTATAAAGGAAGCAATTAAGGATGAAGAGTTTGACATGATATTGGCAGGTTTGATGAGTCAGGACTTGAACAACGCTCAGGTTGGCGTTCTGCTCGCTGCAATGCTTGATCTTCCGATCGCAACTGCAGTAGCTGAACTGAATGTTGAGGACGGAAAGGTGATTGCAAAGAGAGAACTGGAAGGCGGATATCTCGAAGAGGTTGAACTTCCAACTCCATGCGTCATTACTGTCCAGAGCGGTATCAACGAGCCGAGATACGTGTCAATCATGGGTATCAAGAGAGCAAAGTCAAAGGAAATGAAGGAAGTCAGCATCTCTCCGAGCATATCAACGCTTGAGATCGAAAAGATGTATCTGCCACCAGTCAAGAAGGCTGAGATGATTGAGGGCGATCCATCGCAGATAGCTGAGAAGCTTATTGAGATCCTAAAGGAGAGGGGGTTGATATAATGAAGGTGTTCTGCGTTGCTGAATACAGGTTTGACGAGCTTAATCCGCTGAGCATCGAGCTTCTCAACCTTGCAAATCAGGTTAAAGGGGATGGTAGCAGTGAGGCTGTTGTGATTGGAAAAGATGTCGGTAAGTATGCCGAAGAGCTTGCAAAGTATGCCGACAAGGTATGGAAAATAGAGGACGACAGCCTTGAGAATTACACTCCCGACCTCTACGTTGACGTTTTGATGCAGCTGATCGAAAGAGAGAAACCAGACATGATTCTCATAGGAAATACCGCTCAGGGTGGAGAATTTGCGCCATATCTCGCCGCAAAATTGAATGCCCCAATCGCAACGGATGTTGTTGGTGTGGATGTCAGCGGTGGAGTGAAGGTATCCAGATACCTCATGCAGGGCAAGCTCATGGTTGATATGAAGCTCAAATCAACCCCGTGTGTGCTGACAATCAGACAGGGTGTGTTCAAGGAGGGGGCTGAGATTGGTGGAGAGATCGTTGATGCTGGGATTAAACCGTCCAAAGAGTCAAGGAGGAAGTTCATCAGCTACATAGAGCCTGAAGTTGGAGAGGTTGATATCGCTCAGGCTGACATAATAGTGTCTGTCGGTAGAGGTATCGAGGACGAATCCAACATTGAGCTCGCTCAGGAACTTGCAGACCTCCTTGGAGGAGTGGTGGCTGGGAGCAGGCCTGTAATTGACAACGGATGGTTGCCAAAGGACAGGCAGGTCGGTATTTCAGGAAAGGTCGTAAAACCCAAGCTATACTTGGCTTTGGGTATCAGCGGAGCATTCCAACATGTCATGGGTATGAAGGATAGCGAACTCATCATTGCTGTAAACAAGGATCCAGAAGCTCCGATATTCGGAGTAGCACACTACGGAGTTGTTGCAGATCTCTTTGATGTCGTTCCAGAACTGATTGAGAAGTTGAAGGAGCTAAAAGGAGCTTAAATTTTTTCTTAATTTTTCTTTATATTATTCTTTATATTATAAAGCTCTTTAGGAGAATTGTAACTGAAGAAGTAAGAGAGCCAAAACTCCAACTGATAGGATTATAACATCTATTATTTCAATCACTGGTTTAGCCTCTGGCATAATCTTTCACCTACCATTACCATGTTCGCATTGTATTTAAACTTTTTTCCTATAAATAAATGAAAATCTTATAATTATCATAATGATGGAATTCTCTCTGTAAAGAAGTTTGAAGATGCCAGTTAAAAAACAAAAGGTTAATATAAGCCCAATATACTCCTCATCGGGAAATTAGAGAGATATCTACCAAAATGAAACACTCAATCTGGAGGAATAAACATGATGTCGAGACGTAAATTTCTGATACTAACTGGAGCAGTTGCAGCGGGAGCCATTTTACCAGCTCAAATATCCGCAAAAACACAATTCGTAGAAACTGCCGAAGAGGTCAGAGCAAAAAGGAGATGGGCAATGGCGGTAGATGTTTCAAAGTGCACTGAGTGCGTGAAGGAGCTAGTAGCCAAGACTGGAAATCCTGAGGTAAAACCACCGTGCGTTGTTGCTTGTGACAGGGAGAACAACGTTCCCGAATTCGAAGATAAGAGGATTGATCCACAGTGGATGAGAATTGCAAAGTTGAAGCTGAATAAACCCAGCGTAAATCCAGAAGAGTTCTACATTCCTCTGCTCTGCAATCACTGCGAACATCCACCATGCGTACAGGTGTGTCTTACGCAAGCGAGCTTCCAGAGACCCGACGGAATCGTGGTGGTTGATATACATCGCTGCATCGGTTGCAGATACTGCATGATTGCCTGTCCGTATGGTGCAAGGAGTTTCAACTTCCGCGATCCGATGGAAGGACTGAAAGAGGTAAATCCAGAAGTCCCAATGAGGGCAGAAGGAGTTGTTGAGAAATGTACGTTCTGCGCCCACAGAGTTGATAAGGCTGTGGCTGAAGGGAAGGAACCGGTACCTGCTTGTGTTGAAGCCTGTCATCTGTACGGAAAAGGAGCCTTGACTTTTGGTAACATAAAAGATCCGAATAGCAAAGTATCGCAGATACTCAGAGATAATCTCGCAGTGCAGTTGAGGGCAAATCTCGGAACGGATCCGCATGTATTTTATCTGAAACTTGGAGGTGAGTAGCGTGGCGGTTGAGTTCAAGAAAATTAATGGCGACTCCTTACCGTACTTCGCTCTCGTCGTAATTTTGGCGATAGTTACCGCAGCGGGTTTTTACGCTTACGTTCTTGATCACCAGATTGCTGGGCTTAATGGACTTAGCAACCGCGTTCCATGGGGTATAGTAAACGCAGGAATCCCATACTTCATAGGTCTCAGTGCAGGTTCACTTATCGTTTCTGCACTCGCAGGCGTCTTCAACATAAAGAAGTACAAGGTCTTCAGCAGAATAGCTGCATACATGGCTGCTGCTTGGATTATAGCTGCGATTCTCAGTATCGCTCTTGATATTGGTAAACTCTACCACTTCATGAACGCTGTGAGATACTTCAATCTCACGTCAATCTTCTCGTGGAACGCCTTCTTGTATTCAAGCTACTTCGTAATCTGTTCAATTTACCTGCTCGTTCAGTTTGAGGAGATGGACAGAGCGACGAGATTCATGGCTGGTCTTGCCGTCTTTTGGGCCGTCTTGGTCCACAGCGGTACTGGAGCAATCTACAGCTTTGTTTATTCCAAAGAGCTTTATCATTCTGCATTAACTCCTCCGATGTTCATCGTATGTGCAATAACATCAGGTCTTGGACTGTTGCTCGCAAATCTATACTTCACATTCAGGTTCACGAAAAGGGAGCTTGATCCGTCTCTGATCAGAGGTCTTGCCCTAATCTTTGCTGGTCTCATGATGATTCTTGGCTACTTCCTTGCAGTAGAAGGGCTTGAGAAAGGGTATATCCCGGCGTTGCATGAGGCTGTTCAGTTTGTCTTCCTGAATCCAGGTGCCTCAATCTTCTGGAGCTTCTGGTTGCTTATAGTGTTCGGTATAGCGATCCCGATTATTATCGTTCTGAATCCGAAAACTGGCTACAATCTGAAATGGATAAGTCTTGCAGGAATTATGCATGCAGCCTTGGTCTTCGCTGAGAGATTTTACCTAATCGTTCCGGGACAGGTATTTCCAGAGGAATATCTGCCGGGCTACGAGCTTGAATCTCTGCACACGTTGGAAGGCTACATAGTCTCTTACACCCCAACCATCATCGAGTGGGCCCAAATCATAGGCTTGATTGCAATGGTTTACCTGATATACGTAGTGGGAGTTAGGATATTCGCACTGATTCCCGAAAGGGCAGTCGAGGAGGATGTAGATGTGGAGGTGGTCAAGGAATGATTGGCATTTTATTTGGCGTCATAGTTCCGTACATAGCAGTTGCAATATTTGTACTTGGAGTAATCTACAGAATCGTCAACTGGGCAAACAGTGCCGTTCCTTTAAAAATACCCACTACCGGTGGACAGCAAAAGTCCCTCCCCTTCATCAAGAGAACAATATATGACAGGTTCGACTCTCCCTATACATGGTGGGAGACTGCCGGAAGAATGCTGCTTGAAATATTTTTCTTCCGCAGCCTGCTGAAAAATACGCGCTACTACCTTGACAGGGTTTCACAGAAGGATGCTCGCTGGCTTTGGCTTTTCGGAATACTCTTCCACTACTCGCTCCTCCTTGTACTTATAAGACACTCAAGATTCTTCCTTCAGCCAGTTCCGAGCTTTGTAGAGATGCTAAGCGACATAGAGGCATTCAAAGGCGTCTTCATACCACAGGTCTACATTTCGGGCTTGGCGATAGTTGCTGCTCTCTTCCTGCTGTGGTTCAGGAGAATATTTCTTTCGAGGGAAAGAACGCTCAGTCTGCCGAGCGATCACTTTGCCCTCATACTACTTCTCGCAATAACGATAAGCGGAAACTTGATAAGATACTTCTTTAAGGCTAACTTAGAGCTCGTTAAAGAGTTGCTTGCAAACCTGATGATCTTCAATATTAGCAAGGCTGCAGCCATCGCAGATCAAATAGAACCGATCTTCTACGTGCATTTTCTTCTTGCATGCTTCCTGCTTGCCTACTTCCCATTCAGCAAGCTAATGCATGCAGGCGGTGTTTTCTTCACACCGACAAGGAACATGCCCAATGACAACAGAGCGAGGAGGCATGTGAATCCATGGGATCCAGAGCCAACTGCTCCGATTTTCACCAAGGGTATTACGGTCGCGGGCAGAACATTCAAGTCAAAGAAGCTCGACTGGGACACATACTATGAAATGTACAGAGATCAGCTTGATGAGATTGCTGAGGGCGATTATATGATAGTTCCTGAGGAATTGTGAGGTGATATGATGGAAGAAGCCCCTGAAAAAATAGAAATCAGACAGAGGTTCCCAAGCTGGAAAGAGATGCTGAAGCCCGTGAAAAAATTTGAAGAAGGGAGGGTCAGTTACCTTTCACTTCCAAAGCAAGTTGACTCTGAGTTCTTCAAAATGCCGTTTGGAGATGTTGAAAGAAGCCTCGATGACTTAAAGCTTCCCGATAACTGGAAAGAAATATTTCTCGACGCGATGAAGGAAACGCTGGAGAAGAACAGGGCATTCAAGCTGTTCATGGACATCTGCGTTAGATGCGGAGCCTGTGCGGATAAATGCCATTACTACATAGGGACTGGCGATCCGAAAAACATGCCTGTTGCCAGAGCTGAACTCATAAGATCAATCTACCGCCGTTACTTCACACCGGCTGGAAAAATCTTCGGAGAGCTTGCAGGAGCAAGAGAACTTACAGAAGACGTTATCAGGGAACTTTACTACTACGCATATCAGTGTTCCCTCTGCAGAAGATGCAGCCTCTTCTGCCCCTACGGTATAGACACTGCTGAGATAGTCTGGTGGCTGAGAAGGATGCTGAGCAGAATCGGACTGAACCAGAGATTTTCGACAATATCAATAGAAGCATCAGCGAGAACGGGTAATCACCTTGGTCTGCTCCCTGGGGGTATGGCTGGTGCCATACAACAGGGTCTTGAGGAGCTGAAGGACATCACAGGCTTTGATCTGCATACCTACATTAACAAGAAAGGCGCGGATGTGCTTTTCGTTGCTCCTTCGGCAGATTACTTTGCCACACCACACTGGTTTGTGATGCTCGGCTACCTCCTGCTCTTCAACGAGCTTGAGGAGAAGTACGGTATAACAATTACATGGTCAACATATGCAAGTGAAGGTGGCAACTTCGGCACATTCCACAGCTACGAGGCTGCGCAGCTTCTGAACTCGAAGATCTACAAGGAGGCTGAGAGATTGGGAGTTAGCTTCATCATTGGTGGAGAGTGCGGGCACATGTGGAGAGACAAGCATCAGTTCATCAACACGATGAACTTACCGCCCAAGCACGAAGAGTGGAAGAGGTTCTGGGAGGACCCAGATCTCGGAGAGATTGCCGAGGGACTTAGGGGTATAAGGTTCGACAGCTATGCTTCAGGAGAGCATGGGTGGATTCACATCCTCGAGTTCGTTGCTGCTCTGATCGAGCACAAGAAGATTGAGATTGACAAAAGCAGAAATGATCACTGGGTTGCAACCTACCATGACCCATGCAATGTAGCGAGAGGAATGGGTCTGATCGAGGAGCCGAGATACGTCTTGCGGAATGTCATGAATAAGTTCTACGAGATGCCTGAGCACACGATCAGAGAGAAAACCTACTGTTGCGGTGCTGGTGGAGGTATGCTTGCAGATGAGATTATGGATCTGAGAATGCGCGGAGTTATGCCGAGAATGATGGCTGCAAGGCACGTATTCAAGAAGTACGGTGTTAACATTCTGCTGACACCATGTGCCATTGACAAAGCACAGTTCCCGACAGCTCTTGAGTACTGGAAGATACCGATTGAAGTAGGAGGGCCAATGGAGATGGTCGGAAATGCGTTGGTACTTACAGCTTTCGGAGAGAAGCCAGAGGACAGGCAGTACGATCTAAGAGGCGATCCTATAAGGGAAGGAAGCGGAGGTGAGTAAGATGTATCACAAGCGGTACGTGATTCCCCTCATCTTGGTCTTTCTTATCGGCTTTTTCACCCCCTACTGGTACAATGCAATGGCAGGCAGCTTTGGATACGAGCCTGAGCTGAAGAAACCTGCAGGAGAGTGCGTTGAGGATGCAAAATGGATGGCATCTAATCACATGCTCCTGCTTCAGCAGTGGAGGACGCAGGGTATAAGGAGTGCCGCCGAAGGCGGTAAAATCTACCACAGTTTCACAACCGGTAAAGAGTTTTACATTACAATTAACGATTGCTGGAGCTGCCATACGGACAAGAAAGAGTTTTGTGACCAGTGCCACGACTACATTGGAATCCATCCTGAGTGCTGGGACTGTCACTACACACCTGATATAGAGAAGCCACACTACGAAGGAATTGACGGTCTGAGCAAGTATTTCTCCTAATTTTTATATTTCTTGTATAGCTCAGCTCTTCTCGCTTCGAGCAATTCCTCTTCGACCCCTGCAAACTCTGCTGCAGACTGAACCTTTACACCCATCTGCTTCCCGAACTCGAACACCTCAGACATCTTGTCTCTCCACTTCAAGTCCCTCGTGAGGTGGTGGTCGAGAATTAGATTCTTCACATCCGTTTTTTCAATCAATTTCTTGAGATTTTCTATGCTGCTCTGAAATGATTTCTGAGAGAATCTGTATCCAAGCATGTAGGTCATTGGACCGTCAATGATAACAGTTTCAGCGTTTTTTTCGAGCATAAACTCAAGCTGTTCCTTATGGTTCGGCCCCTCAACATCTGATGAGAACAGCAAACTCCCCTTTCCATCGTCAATATAAACTTCGACAACATAACCGAGTCTGCTGTCAGCGCCATGAAAAACGGGATTTGATACCTCAACAGCAGTATTGCCAAAGGAGTAGCTTTTTCCGTCGCAGTAGTCTATCTCGACATTCACCTTTTCAAGCTGCTCCAGAAAATATGCTGCTCTCCCCATCTGACTCCTGTTTATTCTATCCTTCGGGTGTTTCAAAAGAAGTTTTTTACTCTCAAAAATCTCCACTTCGTTTGGATCGTGGTGATCGTAGTGGTAATGTGTTACTATCGCAACATCGCTCTCGGACACGTATTTTTTGATCTCTGACCATTTTTCGTTCATCCTTGCGATCTCAATTTCATGTGGGGGCAGCCTGTACCTCTTTGGAGCAAGACTGACACCGGGATCAATGAAAATTGCCACATCAGAGGTTTTGACAAAGGTGGCCATACTCCTGACACCCATTGAGTCGAAGGCTATCGGCTTCACTTCCATATCTAAAGTTTGACGGAAATAATAAAAAACTTGATGTCAAGTCGAAATGTGCTTAGAGCTGAACTGCATGCCCACTCTTCCATCAGTGATGGCAGGGATAGCGTTAAGACTCTTCTAAATGCTGCAATTTCAAAAAAGATTGATGTCGTATCCATAACAGATCACGACACAGTTCAGGGATCTCTTGAAGCTGCTGACGTAATTGAAGAGGAACACTTGCCGCTGAGAGTTATTCCCGGATGTGAGATAACCACCTCAAGCGGACATCTGCTTGCTTACGGGATGACTGAGGATGTTGAGCCGAAGATGAGCATGAAGGAAACATGCGATGCTGTCAGATCTCTGGGGGGTGTTTGCTTTCTTGCCCATCCATTCGACTTCATTCGCGGGGGCAGTGTTAGAATTTCTGATTTTCAGGTGGTTGATGGCGTTGAAATTTTCAATTCCAAGAGCTACTTTAATTTCCTTGCAAAAAGATATGCAAGAAAGTTCTCGAAGCCCGGCATAGCTGGCAGCGATGCCCATTCTGCAAGATCGGTTGGTATGGCTGTAACATTATTACCTCAAAACAGCGATCTGCTCAACTCCCTTTTTCATGCGAGTTACAACGGAAGAAGAGTGTCTTTCAGAGAGAGATTAGCTTTTCTGCTATTTCAACTAAGTCAACGACTTTAATTTTGTTTCCGAGCTTCTCCGCAGATTTGGAGAGGTGATACTCGCAGAAAGGGCAGCAGGTTATGAGATACTCCGCTCCAGTTTCCATCGCCTCCAGAACTCTCTGTCTGCCTATTTCAAAGGATATCTCCTTGAACTGGCTTCTCAAACCACCACCAGCTCCACAGCAAAGCGAATGTTCTCTCACTCTCTCCATTTCCACGAAATCGATGCCCAGCTTTCTTATTACATTTCTCGGTTCGTCATACATCCCCATATGCCTGCCAAGATGGCATGGATCGTGGTAGGTTCCCTTAACCTTCTCAATCTTCTCGAATTTACCCTCTCTTTCAAGAATCGAAACAGTGTGAACGACCTCTATGTTGAACTCGTATCCCTTTTCTTCGGCAATCTTTGGATAGTCAAGAGATAGTGTTCTGTAACATCCGGGGCAGGAGGTTATTATTCTCTCTATCCCAGCCTTTTCCCAGTATCTGAAGTTTTTCTCAAACAGTTTCTCGAAAATATCTCTCTGCCCCGTCCTCAGGAAGGGAGAGCCACAGCAGTACTCGTTTCTTCCGGCAACTGTAAACTCGATACCGAGCTTGCTAAGAGCGTTCGCAGTGGCCTTGGCCAGATTCTGCAGTTTGAAACTCGCAGTACAGCCTGCAAAGTACAGGGTTTTCGCCGGTTTGATTTCAAAGTCCACCCATTCATCTCTTTTTTCCTGCTCTCCACTGTACGGGTTGAAATGCCTGTAGGTAATCTCCTTGAGCTTCTTATGGACAGAAAGAGGAGCATATCCTCTCTTCGTCAGCTCGTATCTCAACTCTTCCCAGAAACTGATCAGGGGTAGATCAACCGGACACACTTCCTCACAGAGTCCACATACAGAGCACTTGAAGATGTCTTTCACAGTCTTTGCATCAATTTTAATGTCTCCATTCAGAAAAGCAAGAGCTATCTGCATCTTCCCTCTTGGCGAAACGGATTCCCATCCTTCGATTCGGTAGGTTGGACAGACGTTGCAATATCCGCACTTACTGCACTTCGCTGCCACTTCCCGGATATTCATGGTACCATCTCCGCCAATCTGATCAGCCTAGAAATTACATTGCCCTGCACAGCCTTTCCGGGATTTAGCAGATTTTCAGGATCGACAGCCTTTTTGTACTCTTTAATCTCCCCACCAACGATATTTTTGTGCGGAAACAGCATACCAGTTGAATACACCCTCCCTCCGTATTTTTCTGCCACCTTTATGAACTTTACAGCCTTCATTACAGTACGGTAGTATCCTCTCAGCGGAAGCACTCCGAGAAATACAACACAATCCGTGGTAAAGATCACTTTAACCGCAAAATTTGCCATTTTCGAGTAAAATTCAGATGCTGATTCGTAGGGTAAAATTGCCTCCGTGAATATTATGTCTGCATTCCTTGCGGCTTTAAGCAAGTTGAATCTGTTGTCCCAGATTTTACTGCCCAAAACTTCGTCAAAATAACTCAAATCAGAAGGAGGTTCTTCAAATGTCAGCAAGAGAACATCTGCGTCCCCGCAACCAATCATGTTGCCTAAACTTTTGTTCATGTAAGAAGCGTGATAAGCTCCATCCGTCAAGTCAAGAGCCTCTTCAAAGCTGCATTTAACGGCATAATTGCTGAGTTTTCTGTTTTCCCTCAGTTTTAAGCACGCTCTGAGCACCAAACCAGTAGTTCCGAACAGTCCAACATAGTACTTCAGATCTTCCCCTTTAACCCTCTTCACTCCATCAAAATCCGCTACTTCAATCCACTCGATATTTTTCTTTATATCGCCATACTTCAGACTTCCGATCCCGTAACCACCCTGCGCTATCCATCCACCAACCGTTGAGGCCGGAGCACTGGTCGGATAAACCCTGAGAGCGTAACCAGCCTTATTTAGCTCCTTCTCAAGATCAAGCCACACCACCCCGCTCTCTGCCACAACGCTTCCATCTTTAAGCTCAAACCTGTTCATTCTCGTAAAATCAACAACTATGCAGTTTTTGAGAGTTGTAGCACCACCATAAGCAGACGTTGCCGCTCCTCGTGGGACAATGGGAATCTTAAGCCTCCTACTCATTTCGAGTATCGAGATAACCTCCTCGTCGTTTTCAGGCTGGACAATACAGAGAGGATATTTTATAAATCTCCTAAGGAAGGGGGAGATTTTGAGTAGATCTTGAGAATACAAAATTCTCTGTATTGGATGAAAATCGTATCTTTTAACAGAATGTGGTAATTCCATTTTTAATGAATCCATGATGAGAATTGGCTTCCAAACTAAAAACTTTTTGTGAAAATGATTTATTGTTTATAATATCCTCTCTAACGGCTTATGTTTCCCAACCCAAACTTTATATTCAGCCATTGCGAAGCTAAAACGATGAAGATAAATCTTGAGGAGCTTAAATTTGGCACGGAGCTCATAAAAAGAGGATTTGCCAAGATGCAGAAAGGTGGAGTCATAATGGATGTAACCAACGCTGAACAGGCGATTATCGCTGAAGAAGCTGGAGCTGTGGCAGTCATGGCTTTGCATAAGGTGCCAGCAGACATTAGGGCTGCGGGTGGAGTGGCAAGGATGGCTGACCCGAAAAAGATTCAGGAGATTATTGATGCTGTCACGATCCCCGTAATGGCAAAGTGCAGAATTGGTCATATTGCTGAGGCAAAGGCCCTTGAGGCTCTTGGCGTTGATATGATTGATGAGAGTGAAGTGCTAACTCCCGCAGATGTTTTTTTCCACATCGACAAGAGAAAGTTTGTTGTCCCATTCGTATGCGGAGCAAGAAGTCTCGGAGAGGCTGTCAGGAGGATATGGGAAGGAGCAGCGATGATCAGGACGAAGGGAGAGGCCGGAACTGGCAACGTTGTTGAGGCTGTGAAGCACATGAGACTGATAAACGGGGCCATTGATGAGCTTCAGAGATTGCCGGAGGAAAGGATATACGACGTTGCTGAGAAATACGCGTCGAGATACGCTGAACTTACGGGAATTGTTAAGGAGGATATGGGGCTCGGCAAAGCTGGTAGGAACGATGTGGTTTTTGAAGAGTACACGCTTGGTGAAATCGTTGACGGGATTTATGAGGTGCTTTTGGAAATCAGAGAAATGGGGAGACTGCCCGTGGTTAATTTTGCCGCTGGTGGAGTTGCGACACCAGCAGATGCCGCTCTGATGATGCAGCTTGGTGCTGACGGTGTGTTTGTAGGTTCCGGCATCTTCAAGTCTTCCAACCCGCCTGAGTATGCTAAGGCAATTGTTGAGGCTGTGCAGCACTACGATGAGCCAGAGGTTATTGCAGAAGTTTCAAAGGGGCTTGGAGAAGCAATGAAGGGACTGGATGTGTTCAAACTCAGCGAGGAAGAGAGACTACAGACGAGAGGTGTATGAGAGTAGCGGTAGTGGGAGTTCAGGGAGATGTTGAGGAGCACGTTTTGATGACAAAAAAGGCCCTAAAAAAGCTCGGTATTGGTGGGGAAGTAGTTGCTACAAGAAGGGCCGGGATCGTTTCGAAGAGCGATGCTGTAATCATTCCGGGAGGAGAGAGCACAACAATCAGCAAGCTCATTTTTTTGGACGGCATAGCAGATGAAATTATCGAGCTGGCTGAGAGTGGAAAACCTGTGATGGGGACGTGTGCTGGGCTGATTCTGCTCTCAAAGTACGGTGATGAGCAGGTTGAGAAGACAGGAACGAAGCTTCTCGGTCTTATAGACATATGGGTGAAGAGAAACGCATTCGGAAGGCAGAGGGAGAGCTTTCAGGTGAAGCTTGATGTTAAACACGTGGGCAGCTTTGATGCCGTGTTCATTAGGGCTCCAGCAATAAAGAAGGTTGGTGAAAATGTTGAGGTTCTGGCGACCCTTCAGGATTACGTGGTTGCGGCGAAGCAGAATAACGTTCTCGGCCTAGCTTTCCATCCCGAACTTACGAATGACACGAGAATTCACGAGTACTTTTTGAAGCTGAATGAATTCTAAAACCCATTTTCTTCTTGCCCTTACGATGTTCATTTGGGCAGGCTCCTTTATCTTCATTAAGGTAGGACTTAGGGAACTTGATCCTTACAATCTCGCATTTTACAGGTTTCTGATTGCTTCACCCCTGATTTTTGTGTGGCTTTTCCTGAAAAGGGGCTTTACAGCAGTCAGGCTTAATGACCTGCTTTACATTTCGATTCTCGCTCTCTCTGGAGTGTCTTTGCTTTATGCCTTCCAGTTTTTAGCCCTTGAATACACCACCGCTACCAATGCTGCAATTCTCATCAACACCTCCGCTGTATTTGTAGCAATCTGGGGCTTTTTGAGGGGAGAAGCGAATGCCAGAAAGATTTTAGGAGTTTTTCTCTCATTTGCAGGTGTGATTCTTATAGTTTCAAAGGGTACACTGGACTTTTTCTCCTCAAAAACCTTTTTCGGGGATGTTCTGATGATAATAGACGGTTTCCTCTGGGCCGTTTACACTGTCCTCGGTGCCAAGATGCTTTTGAAGTACGACCATGAAACACTCACAGCATACGCATTTGCGTTAGGAACAGTATTCCTGATTCCTTTCGCTCTGTGGAATGGGCTTGCAAATCCCCTTGCAGTGAGTGTCGAAACAATAGCGGCATTACTCTACCTGTCAGTTCTCTGCTCGGTCTTTGCGTACATCGTCTGGTACTACGCACTCTCAAATTCTGATTCGACCAGCGTGGCTGTTTACGTTTACCTTGTGCCACTTTTCACGGCCATATTTGCGTACTACGCCTTGAGCGAAGTTCCGGACATTTTCACTGCTGTGGGAGGAGCGATAACAATACTTGGGGTATATCTGACAGTATCCGCCAATTCTCAGATGTAAAAACTTAAGCTGCCAGCTTGTTGGGTTCGGAATGTATATAGTATCAGGTCAGTTGGTATTGGAGGGGTAAAATGGGGAATACAATCGCTAAGGCTCTGAAACTGAAACACGAACCGGTTGTAATTCTTTAGAGTGATGAAAAACCAGACAATGTAATTCAATTTAGGGAAGTACAGTGGGGCTGCGTGATGTGGATGTTTGCAATGGCCGTTTCCGACAGAAAGACCTTCGGCTGCTTTGGAGAGGGTGTTGGTCTGGGCTTCGGAAACCAGTTTGAGAACTTTCCGGGCTGGATGCTGCTAGATAGGAATATTTGCCTACAGAGAAGCGAAATCTGAGAATCCGAGAGCCGTTGTTGGGCTGACAGATATATACGCAAGGCTGAATGTGAGAAGACAGCTTGGCGACGATGTCTTCACCTTCACTGTACCCTTCGAAATGTTCTCTCGAAATGGGTACTTGGCTGAAGCTTATGGGAATGTTATGCTGATATAAGCCCCCAGCATCAATAGTTTTATAAATCCTCAACCAAATCAACTTCTGCATGGAGTTCAGGGTTGTAATTTCGGATCCAAAGACGGGAAGAGCTTACCAGAAGGTCATTGAGGGAGCTAATGCAAACAGGCTTGTGGGCAAGCAGATAGGAGATGTTATCAGCGGCACCGTTGTTGAGTTGCCTCCAGACTATGAGCTGAAGATAACCGGTGGTACGGACAGGGATGGATTTCCGATGAGACCAGACTTGCCCGGTGCTGGTAGAAGGAGACTTCTGCTTTCCGGTGGTGTCGGCTTCAGACCAAAGGAGAAGGGGCTAAGGAGGAGAAAAGGCGTCAGAGGTAAAACGATATCCAAAGACATACTGCAGGTGAACACTATAGTTGTGAAGCACGGAAAGATTCCGCTTGAGGAAATATTCAAGCAGAAAGAAGAGTAAAATGGGAATTTTAGAGGACAAAAAGCGAGCCCGGATTTTTTACAAATACTTTTCAAAAGTTTATGACTACATCAACCCCATATTTTACTCCAGCAAGATGAGAGAGAAAGTCGTTGATATGGCTGAAGTTGGCAGGGATGATTTTATCCTTGAAGTTGGTTGCGGAACTGGATTCACCACAGCGGAGATCGTAAGAAGGGTCGGGGAAGAGAACGTTGTTGCCGTTGATTTAACTCCTGAACAGATGGTGAAGGCTGTTACGAGATTCGAAAACTCAAACTTTCTGCTCGGTGATGCGGAAAACCTTCCCTTTAGGGATTCGGTTTTCGATGCAGCGATATCTGCCGGAAGTATTGAGTACTGGCCTCACCCTCAAAAAGGTATAGAGGAGATGGCGAGGGTTACGAAGAGCGGTGGAAGGGTTGTGATCCTTGCTCCAAGAAAACCTGACAACTTTCTCGTCAGAAAGTTTGCAGAAAGCGTCATGCTATTCCCGTCAACTCAGCAGTGCGTTTCGTGGTTCATGAACGCTGGTCTTGAGGACATACGGTATGTTGAGACCGGACCCTACAGGTTCTGGAGCAAGCTTGTGGTCATAATCAGTGGCAGGGTACCGTGAAGGTTTTTAACAGCCTTAACCGCTAAGATGCATGGACAGAGTCCTTTACGTTGGACCGGTAATCCTGGATGAGCCTGAGGAATTCTCTCTATCAGAATTTACAAGGCAGGCTGTAGCGATGGAGGCAGAAAGGCTGTACTACTCAAACGGAAGAGTCTATTTTGTCGAATACGACACTGTGCACGGTATAATCGACGGAAAGTTGGTTGTTGTTGAGCTTATCGGTTATTCATCCTTTGTGACGGTTGGGGAGTACAGAAGCTGGATCGTTTATTACGGAAATGACGATATTGCGGAGTATGTTAACAAAATTAGGGATTTAAGGGGGGATATGACCATAATACCCGTCCTAAGAACACATGACAGGTTTATAAGAAAAATTGAGGAGCAGATAAATGAGGGGAGGTTCAGGAGTTTTGTAGAATGAACTCTGCAACTGTTTTTGCAAGTACGTCAAATTTTCCGAAGTAAAAGTGATCTGTGTCAATTCTCACAAGCGCTTTTGGATGCGATGCTTCCTCATACAGTCTTAAGCTTTCGTCAAGGGACACGAACTGGTCCTTGGTTGCAACTATGAAAAGCTTTGGGATAGTAGAGTCTCTAAAGCTGATTGAGTTTATGGAGGGGAGCGGAGAGATGTAAACAGCAGCGTTGCAGTAATCTGAGACATTTGATGCGACAACGCTTCCGAATGAGTATCCAACGATTGCAATGAAATCGTGCCTCTCCTTCAGATAGCCGAGACTCTTCTTTGCATCCTCCACCTCTCCAATGCCGCTTCTAAAGGGCTGTTGGTAGTCGAACCTCAGGACAGATACGTTTTTTCTGAGCAATTCCGAAGCAATCTTTTCAAGCCTGATGTCAAATCTGCTTCCTCCCATAAGGGGGTGTGGAGGGCAGAGCATCGCAACTCTCTCCCCTCTCACGTTGTAGGTGGCCTTTATCGAGTCAATAACAACTTCAGCCATTTTCTCTCCTCCTTATATTCTCGATGGCCTCCTCAGCCGAGTCTCCTATTCTTCCACCCTCTCTGATCAGCTCTTTTAAATTTTTTATGTCCTCCTCACTCCCAATTATGCCGAGCATCATTGCCGCATCCTCCCTGATCCTCTCATCCTCGTGGTTCAGCAATTCGATTATGATCTCTCTTGCCTCTCCAGTGATTTCCGGCTTCTCTTCGTGCAGAGCTTCGAGAGCTGCCATAGCTCCAAGCCTTACCATGAACTCCCGGTGGCTCATCAATCTTCCAAGCTCCCTTCCGATGTTCCTCTTCTCTGCGAGTCTCTTCACCTGATCAATTTCTCCATTCATCAGTTTCTCAGCAAGATACTCATAGTAATCTCCATTAATGGCTGCTTTAATCCATTTCTCAATTTCCTGCTCATTCATGGCTCCAGTAAATCTCATATCGCTCAGAATAGTCGTTGGAACACTCATAACCTCATACTTTTCGGTAAAGTCTGGAAACAGCCCGGTATCAACTATGTGGTGCTCAATGCTGTATTTTGCGGTCAGCCTGTTAATTGCATCAACTGTAGCCCTGCAATTCGGGCAGAACTGCGATATAAACGTTATGATGTTTATCTCAGCGCTCTCTCTCACTTCTTTCTCCGAAACAAACTTTAAGGCAAAGAGGAATGACTGAAGTTCGGAATGCTGGGGGATGGCATGAAAGAAAATTTTTGATTTGTCCAGTTTTATTGCTGACAGCTTTAATTTCGGCTCTGGATAATCTAAAAATTCGCATTTAACTGAATTGCTAATCTCTGTCAGCTTTTTCGCAAATTCATACATCTCCACACTTTCGAAAACCGTGAGAGTAACTTCTCTTTTCAAATCTTTAAGGAAATTTTTTACAAGATTCACAGGTAACATGTGAATCGTTCAAGCGCAAGTTTTAAGGATTTTTGCAGAAATCATTTTTGATGGGTATAAGCAGTCCTGCACTGTGGACGGAATTTTTCGAAAGATATTACAGGGAGGAGATTAACAAGCTGGCTTACAAAATAAAATCGGGTGGTGATGGCAGGTCAATTTATGTTAATTTTGTGAAGGATCTGACGATATTTCAGGAGGGCAAGCTTGGAGAAGAGTTGATTGAGAATCCCGATGAGGTTTTGCAGCATGCCGAAAAGGGGCTGGCGAATGTAACCAATATCTATGGTGTCTCGCTTGAGGGTTGCAAGCCAAGATTTTACTCCCTTCCTACAGCAAGGAAGGTTCTGATCAGGGATCTGAGGGCTCAGCATATTGGAAAGTTTGTTGCTGTCGAGGGAATTGTGAGGAAGGTTACAGAAGTCAGGCCGAGAATCGTTGAGGCTGCATTTGCGTGTCTTAATTGTGGCAGCATCAACATGGTTCAGCAGGAGGACTCGCAGTTGAGACAGCCCTTCGAGTGCAGCAAATGTCACACAAAGCGTCTTATCTTCCTCCCCGACAGCAGTGTTTCAGTGGACAGCCAGAGGCTGAAGGTTCAGGAGTATCCGGAGAATCTGAGAGGCGGAGAGCAGCCGCAAACGATTGATGTTGTGCTGGAAGGAGATCTTGCAGGCAGTGTAAATCCCGGTGACAGAGTTGTGATCAACGGAATCGTGAGGGCGAAGCCGAGGGGTTTGGGGCAGAGGAAGCTCACGCATATGGATCTGTATCTTGAGGGGAACTCCATAGAGGTACTACATCAGGAATATGAGGAGTTCGAGATTACCGAGAAGGACAGAGAGATGATAATGCAGCTTGCGATGAGTGAAGACATCTACGGCAAGATTGTGAGATCAATAGCCCCCTCGATTTACGGTCATGAGGATGTGAAGCTCGCAATCGCCCTTCAGCTGTTCGGAGGGGTGCCGAAAAAGCTTCCTGATGGAACTGAGATCAGAGGAGACATTCATATACTTCTGGTTGGTGATCCGGGAGTTGCGAAGTCCCAGTTGCTGAGATACGTTCACAGAATAGCTCCAAGAAGTGTTTACACCACAGGAAAGGGCACGACAACTGCCGGACTTACTGCTACTGCTGTGAGAGATGAAGTTGATGGTAGATGGACTCTCGAAGCGGGGGCTTTAGTTCTCGCTGACAAGGGTGTGGCATTGGTTGACGAAATCGACAAGATGAGAAAGGAGGACAGATCGGCCTTGCATGAGGCCCTTGAGCAGCAGACGATCAGCATAGCGAAGGCGGGAATAAATGCTATTCTGAGAGCAAGATGCGCCCTTCTCGGTGCTGCAAACCCCAAATACGGGCGATTTGAAAAGTACACTCCAATAGCCGAGCAGATTGAGATGTCTCCAACTTTGCTGTCAAGATTCGACCTGATATTTGTGCTTACCGATGAGCCTGATGAGGAGAGGGACAGGAAGCTTGTTGACCACATACTGCAGTCTCATCAGCTTGGAGAGATGGTTGAGAGGGCAAAGAACGTCTCGGCAGAGTACAGCGAGGATGTTATCAGGGCTAAAGCAGTAAGGATCGAACCCGAAGTAAACCCTGAACTTCTCAGAAAGTACATCGCCTATGCGAGAAAAACAGTGTACCCCATTCTGACCGATGAGGCTAAGAAGAGGATTGAGGACTTCTATCTTTCACTCAGATCGAGAGTTAAGGAAAACTCGCCTGTCCCGATTACTGCAAGGCAGCTTGAGAGCATAGTCAGGCTTGCAGAGGCGTCGGCGAGAGTGAGGCTCAGCGACAGGGTGGAGGTCGAGGACGTTGATAGGGTCATCAGAATAATGGAGAAGAGCCTGATGCAGATCGCGGTTGATCCGGAAACGGGAGAGATAGACATAGATCTCGCGTACAGCGGAACATCCAAGAGGCAGAGAGACAGAATCATGGTGATAAAGAAGATAATCGAGAACCTTGAGCCGAGCTACGAAAAGGGAGTGCCGGAAGAGGAAATTCTGGCTGAGGCGGAGAGGGAAGGGATAGAAAGAAGCCGAGCGAAAGAGATACTTTCAAAACTAAAACAACATGGTGAGGTTTACACTCCAAGATACGGACATTACAGGTTGGTTACAAAGGTGTGAGTTAGAGTTATAAATAAAAAGGTCTCAATTTGGAACAATGAAACTTATGAAGACTGGCATTCTGCCCCTTGACACTCAGCTTGGTGGAGGGATACCTGCCGGAAGTGTTGTGCTGGTACTCGAAGAACCGGGGGCTGGAGGAGACGTTTTATCGTATCATTTTGCCGTAGAAGGGGCTTTGAATGGGGAAAACGTTTTCTACTTGGCTACAGATGATACAGAAGAGGAAGTGAAAGACTACGTTAATCTCTACTTCAACCTTGATGATGCTGTGTGGGAAAACATAACACTTCTCAGCCTGTCATCATCCCTCAAAAAGGAAGGAGAGAAGGATGCCAAAGATTTCCTCAAAAAGACTATGTATGATCCAATCGGTGGTCTGAAAACCATTCTGTATCACGAGGATTTCGACAGGGTTGTGGTCAACAACATGACGTATTTCATAGCCAACTATCCGATTGAGGATGTGGTTTCACTGATCGAGGTTTTCTCCAAGTACGCCAAGAAGAACGAGTCTGTTTTCATGATGCTGATGACCAAAGGAATGTTTGATTCAAGAACGGAGACCGCAATAAAGCACTACTCCGATGGGGTGATAGAGCTGACACTCAGAGAAGTCGAGAACGAGGTTCAGAGGAGACTGAAGGTTATCAAGTTCAAGGGAATTCTCGTTCCGAAAGCAATTTTAAGATATGAACTGACGGATAAGGGTATAAAAATGGAGTCCGTCATGAGAGTATTATGAGAGTCACCTTCGGAGAGCTTGTCGTGGATGATGTTTCTAGCTTCAAAGTGGACTATGCAACTTTCATCAACAGCAAGTATGTTGTATCGCTCGATGTGGTTGAATATGCTGCAAAAAAAGCTGTTGAGAACTGGAATAGAGGTAGAAGGATATCCAGATCACTTTCTATAGAAATTCTGCTATATTACGCGGCAACAAGGCAGATCAAAGATGCTCTGAAGCTCGGTATTGCTGAGGGGAAGAACAGGGTTGCTGCGGTTATACTCGACGAGAGCAGGATGGCTGAGATCGGGTTTACTGAGACCGAATTCAGACCTGAGTACGATGTTGATTCTGTGATTGAGTTTTACGGAATAACGGATGACGAAATAGAGATTACCGGTGTGGAGAAACTGCCGTTGCTTGTAAAGGAGAGAATAGCGCTGTTTTCCGCCTTTGGGGATGTGGCTAAATGAAGGGTGTTGCTTACGCAGCAGGAACGGTTCTGAACGCTCTTGCAACTGGCATCGGCTCAGCGTTCGGCATAGATCTGAGGACTGTTGTCGAGATAAAGCCGGATGAAGGTAGTGAAGTGAGGGTTGTCATCAACGGCGTTGAAAGGAGGAGCATGGTTGCCGAGAGGATTTTAAGGGCGGAGAAAATCAGCGGTGAAGTTACTGTTGAGAGTGAGATTCCGGGTGGGAGCGGGTTGGGGAGCAGCAGTGCGTTTGTAAATGCTCTGCTTGTAGCGGTTAAAAAGCTGAAGGGGGAAGTCCTCAACGCACATGAAATTTTGAAGACAAACGCAAGGATATCGCTGGAGGCAGGGATAAGCTACACGGGCGCTTTCGACGATGCTTCAGCATCCCTTATTGGAGGCTTCGTCGTCTCGGATAACACCAAGATGAGGCTTTACCGATGGGACAGGATAAGCTCGCATGCAGCGGTGCTCATACCCCATTTTAAACGCGGTAAGGTGAACTGGAGGGAAATAAGGTCAAACTCTGCCAGAATTCTGCCTGCAGTGAAAGATGCGATGAATGGAGACTACTGCAGTGCGATGAGGAAAAACACCGAGTACTACTGCGAGATGATTGGATATCCACTGGAAATTGCCAGAGCTGGCTGGGAAATTGGCGTCTGCTGCGGTCTTTCAGGAAACGGGCCATCCTTCGTTGCTTTCGGGAGCAAAAGCGAGATGAAATCAGTTGCAAATGTGTGGAAAAACTACGGAGAAGTTCGAATAAGGAGGGTTGTGGAAAAGCCTGTGGAGAAATTTATCGTCCCGGAGAGCATCTTCATAAAGACCTGACCATCCTTATCCATTTCCCCCACTCCCCTGCCTCTCTGAAACCGTGGGATTGGTAGAACTTTCTCGCTTTGTAGTTTGTCCTTCCGGCCCAAAGTTCTGCCTTATTTCTTCCTCTTTCCTTGGAGTACTCAATTGCCTTTTTGAGCAATGCAGATCCAATTCCCTTTCCCTGCAACTCTGGTAGAACAAAGAGTTCGTGTATCTCCCCTACCCTCCTCCTCTCGAATACGCTTATCCAGTTCGTGTCGCATGCAACAAACCCCACAGCTTTTCCATCAACTTCAGCAATCATGAATCCATCTCTGTCGCGAGACATCAGCCATTTGAAGTAGTTTTTGATGTCCCTTTTTCTCGTATAGGCGTACTCCTCAAGACCCCTGTAGGAGTTTGTATAAACATCGACAAAGCTTTCAACGTCTTCTTTCCCAACCCTCCTTATCAGCACGAAACAGCTTTTTATATTCGACTTTTAAGACCTACGATTATGCTGATTAAAAGACTCGCTGAAATCGATTCGCCCAGCGGGAAGGAAGAAAAAATCAGGGAGTTTGTAAAATCCTATCTTGAGAATCTTGGATACAAAATTGTTGAAGGTAACCATTACGTTGCAACTCAATCCAGATCGGAGCTAATTGTGGCAACACATCTCGATACTGTGCCTGTCAAGGCTCCCTTCAGCACGGATGGTGTCTATGTTTATGGCACCGGTGTATGTGATGCGAAGGCGAGTATAGCTGCCATGCTTGAAGCCGCTGAAAGAGGTCTGGATTATACTCTGGCATTCTTCTGCGACGAGGAGGAGGAGGGTAAGGGGTCGAAGGAGTTTACGAGTTCGTGGGAGTGGGGTGGAATGGCGATTGTGATGGAGCCAACGAACCTCAAAATAGCTTCAAAACACTATGGCAGCTTTGATTTAACTGTAGAGGTTTCGGGAAAGGCCTGCCATGGTTCAACGCCCGAAATGGGATTGAATGCTATAGAAAGATCCTGTGAAGTAATAGCAGAGATGAAGAAGAAGTTTAAGGCTACACCGCTGAAGATAGAGGGTGGTGGTGAGGAATATGTAATACCATCTCGATGCGTTGTTAAGTTTGATATTCTCATTAAGCCGGGAACCAAACTTGAGGACTGTCTTAAGGAGCTTGAATTTCTAAAGGATTACGGCGGGTTTGAGGTGTCGGATGCTTACGAGGGCTTTGAGAGCGGTAGAATCGCAGTGTTGCTCGAAAAAGCATTGAAAATGGCAGGTCTGGATGCAGAGCATACCGAGATGCCGTCGTGGACGGATGCCCTCAACCTCAGGGACAGATTTGACACCGTCGTCTGGGGACCGGGAGAGTTGCACTGCTGTCATACAGAAAGAGAGAGAGTTAAGCTTGAGGATATAAGGAAAGCTAGGGACGTCCTGCTTGCTCTGAATGAGATCGTTTAGCCGAAAATCCGCTGGAAAATGTCTCCGTAAAGAAGCTGGAGAAGCAGTATGATCACAGGATGCTGCAGAATGTATATTTCGAGGGATTTTCTCCCTAGCCTTGATACTGGATTTTCAAAAAAGCTGTAATCTGTCCCTCTGAAGTGACTGCCGAAGTACATACCAAGTAGGAAGACGCCGAACCAGGGCAGCAGTGGATAGTAGTCGAGCGTTCTGAATTCGTAGGGCATCAAACCTGCCCATACAAAGTAGTTCGACTCAGTTCTCAGCCACTGCAGGTGAATTCCAATAGCAAATGCAAGAATTCCTGTAGGGAGGCAGATTTTCACGTTGTCAAGAAAAAGGTAGCCGAGAAGCGTTGCAATGGCGAAGAAATGCAATATTCCGAAGAGGACAAACTCATCAGGGGCGAAGTAGTAGGTAACAGCAGTGATTAGCAGAGCAAGTGCTGAAAGTTTGATAGCCTTTCTGATAATCATACTCGGCTTTGGCTTGACAACGGCCATCGTGAAGCCTGAGATGAAGATGAACATTCCTCCGATAAACCTTGGAAAGTAGTACCAGAAAACTCCAGAAAGCTCGAGTTTGCCGAAGTAGTAGGCATCAAAAAAAGAGTGGAAAATGAGCATCAGTATTACAGCCACTCCCCTTGCAAAGTCGATTTCCGGGTATCTCATCTGAAGTATCTCAGATCCTCATCACTCTTCCACTGCTGTACTGCCATCTCCTGCATCTCCTTGATCTGGGCTATGATCTTCTCCATCTCCCTTGCCCTCTCTTCCAGCGCCTCCACTGAAACCTCAAGGTTCAGCATTTTTGAAAGCACATCGAGAACAACCTTCGCACTTTTCGGATCAACCATGTATCCCGACGTTACCCCCATCAAACATGCTGCATCTATCCCCTCCAGCTTTGAAACGCCGAGTAGAAGTCCAGAAGCTCCAATTATCCCACCGCCCGGTTCACCGGGCTCAAACTTTATTCCGTAGCTTTTAAGCTCCTCCACGACCTCTTCGGAGTTGGCAGCACCAATAACGTACGGCTCTTCAACGAGCTTTCCAACACCATATCCACCGAGCGTGTAGATTCTTCTTGCCCCAAATTTCTTTGCGATATCTATGTAAGCATTTACAAGCTCGAAATGGCCCTCGTTGCTGATACTCTGGAAATCTCCAACGAGGATGAGCAAATCGCTGCTTTTTCCGTCCGACTTCCACGCATAAACTTCATTCTTCGGCATCCTTACCGTCCCATCCTCCTGAACCATTACCTGCGGAGGGAAGTAGTGAGAGTATATCTCAACTACCCTCTCGGCTTTAAGCTCATTTACGAGATGATCGGCCACGAGCTTGCCAACGTGTCCGATACCCGGCAGTCCCTCGATGAATATCGGATTCTCAAGATTTACCTCCTCTGGATCTTTCAGATATCTAACGTCAACTTTTTTCAGCATCTGACCACCTCCTGAAACTGAAAAATCCCACCTCCTTTCTAAGCCTCCTTCTGTACTTCCCGTAAGGATCTTCAATTGAAAACCTCGGCGGGATAGGCATGTATGTTTTTGATTTGCAAACAGGACAGTATTCTTTAAGCGTATAGCGTCCGCATTTACCGCATTTTCTCATCAAAACTTTCATGCAGCTTCCCTTATGAAGTTACCTTCGCCACCGAGCTTCTTGATTGTCTTGAGAACCTTGTCCGTGGCCTTCTTGAGAACGTTTTCAGCCGTTTTGTAGTCGTCAGCTTCCACAACTATTCGGTATCTCGGAGCGCCCAAGTATTCTATTTTCATTTCCACTCCATCTGTTGCGACTTTTCTGGCTTCAAGAAGTGCTTTCTTTATTCTTTCAATCCCATCCGACGCGATGCTTTTCAGCTCGAAGTATCCTCTCACCTTCACCCTCTTCGGCTTTATGTTCTCTCTCGCAATTTCCGCCATTTCCTTAGCAAACTCCTCACCTACAATGGGTGAAAGCACTTCATAACCCTCGTAGGCGGCATCTTCAAATGCAGAGTAAACGGAATCATACTCCTTCAAAAGCTTTTTACCAATTTTCTCAAGCTCATCAAACCCTAAATTGAGCTTTTCGCCTATAATCTCAAGCCACTTAAAGGCCTTCATCTCATTCTTCCACTGCTGCAGTTTCTCCCTCTTCTGCCTCTCGTTAACGTCCTTAATTGAAAGATCAATATGTCCTCTTTTCGGGTTTATATCGAGAACCTTGCAGATCACTTTTTGCCCTTTTTTGACATGCTCTCTGATGTCCTTGATCCACCCGGATGCAACCTCACTTATATGGACCATCCCTTCCCTACCCTCATACTCATCAAGAGATATGAAAGCTCCAAAGTCGAGAACCCTTTTTACAGTACCGATAACAATTTCACCTCTGGAAGGATAACCAGATCTCTTTATGATCAGTCTTTTTTCTTTCATCCTACTTCTCTTCTCTTCTGTGAATTTAAAGATTGCCTATCACTGTAGCAGGAAAAACTGGGCCATCGTTACAAACCCTCAACCCATTTTCAATAACGCATGAGCCACAAACTCCGATACCGCATCTCATAAATCTTTCAAGCGAAAATTCAGCCTTGTGCAGCACCTCGGCTTTTTTCAGAACTCCATAGACGGCCTTCAACATCTCAGAATTGCCACATGCATAGATCCTCGAATACCTGCTCAAATCCTCTTTGTTTACGGCATCGAGAACAGTGCCTTTGATTCCGGCGCTACCATCCTCGGTTGTTATAATCAAGTTCTCAAATTCATCAGTCCATATCAGATCCCCTTCGGACTTTTCCCCGTAAATTACCTTAATATCTGCACCGCATTTTTTCAGAAAATCATAAAGATACTTCATCGGAGCAATACCGATACCGCCTGCTATGATCAGTGCCTTGTCAGAGGGACTGAAGGGGTTACCAAAAGCACCCCTTATTCCCACAGCTATACCCTCATCAGCCATTACCAATGCCTGTGTTGTTTCACCAACAGCCTTAACAGTAACCGAGCTTGGCGAGGACAGGCTGAGAGGTATCTCCTCGTAGCCCGGTAGATACAGCATAACAAACTGACCGGGATACGACGCTATTTTTAGGTCGAAATAGAGCGTTGAAACCTTCTTGTTGTGCCTTACCACTTTTTTTACTTTCGTGAAGTACACGGTTAAGACTCCTTTTTAGGTTAATATAGTTGTTTGCATTTTAGAAGAAGCAGACGAAACAACGGGTTTAGAGGAAGATTTACAGGTATTATCATTTTATTTTTAGAGTTATCTTTTATGATCACAATTATTACCATTATATAATCACTATAATAGTAGTAAAATTTAAATATCAGATAGTCATAATTATTGATGGAGGTGATGGCAATGGAAGAGAAGAAGGACAGGAAAGAGATTGAGGAGACCTTTAAGAAGATTAGGCTGTTTGTAGGTTGATAATGTCTTTAAATTTAATTCAGCGCATTTTATTAATTTTAAAAGTAGGAAGCGCTCCTATTACTTTTGCTTATCCTATACCGTTGGCTTCATTTGTTGCATTTTCCCTTTCTGGTTCTGGAGTTGAGAATTTTATAATTTCTTTTGTTTTTTGTTTTTTCTTTTTTACAGCTATAAATCTGTGGAATCACCTAAATGATGTTGAAGATGACATTAAAGGGGGTAAAAATTATGCGAAAGTAATTGTCAACAATAAACAGCTTACTTTCACCATTGTTGTGACTTTTTACATTTGTTCTGGATTATTAACTTTCTTTTTTGCTAAAGATCAGACCTCCTTATTTTTTTATTTTGTTTGTGCTTTTTTTACATGGATTTACTCTGATAAATACATTATCGGGAAAACAGTAAAGAGATTGAAGGAGTGGTATGTTACGGAGTTACTAACGTATTTAATCGTCGCTCCTTTATATACTCTCGTTCTATGGTCATTTTTTTCACCGATATCGGATAAAGGCATAGCTTTCTCTTTAATTCTGACATCCTTCGTCATTTCTGGAATGCTTTTAAAAGATATAAAAGACATTTCAGAGGATCTAAGTTCTGGGTACAGAACTCTCGCTGTCGTCTTTAGTGCTAATTTACTACTTAAAATCTCTATTTCTTTGAATATAGCCGGAAATATTCTAATTTTACTATTATCAACACTTAAGATTCTACCTCTGCTTTGTGGTCTTTCATCAGTTACAGCGATCATTCCACTCTATATTGCATGGAAACTAAAACAAGAGAATTGGATTCTGTCAGATTGCAGTGCAAGCTTGATAAAGTTCCACCCCTTTTCGTATTTGCTATCCTTGTCACTTCTAACTTTTTTTAGTTTTATATCCACTCTATAAATGCTGCTGTTCTTGTAAGATTCACATAAATTTTTTTCTCAATTTCGCTCATCATATGTTTACCTTTGGTAGTGGTGTAATTCGGGTATGAAGTAAAAATGGCATAGGATTCGATAAAATCCTTAAGTCGATGCACTTTTTCTTCGTACATTAAAAACATATTCTGGTCAATAGCACAAAAATTGAAATCCTTCTCATCAAAATAATTTTTCAAAAGATTGATGCCCCCCCTAATAATCTCAGCAAAAAAAACAGCATTTTCCATGAAAACATCAAGTTCAAACAGTGAGGGGTAAATCTCGATTGGATAACTCAACAGCCCTAATGATGAAGCTCCCATCGTATCTCTACTCAGAAAGTAGAGTGCATATGGACTCGCAGAAAGAAATTTTTTATCCTGGAGGTCGCTGGATAAATCTCTTTTTGCTAGAGTAATGCGTTCAGCCTCTAAAAACTCACTCAACTTCATTCCATCTATATGTCCTAATGCAATCCCTTTTTTCTCAACTTTAACTTCCTTGCCAATCATAAACTCCTGCCTTATAATCTCCTTCGTCTCCTCGAAATTCCTGCCTCTCTCTGGCAGAGTGTCTGTATAGTCGCTCGGTATCCTTTCTCTAAAGCTGAGAACAACAACTCCTCTCCCCACCTTTCTTCCATTCACAGCTATGATCGGATGTCCGTATTTCATACGCAAAGGGAAGATGTTGAATGAGACGGCATCGACACCTGCATCCCTGAAGGGTCGGAGCATCTTGTTTATCGGATAAATCAACTCGTTTTGGTAGATTTCGGACGCTTTTTCCAGTACATACTCTGGGTCGGATTCATACTTTCCGTAAAGTCTTTTCAATCTAATCATACCCTTCAGAACCTGCAATCTACTCTTCGGGTAGAGAAGAGGGTACATCAGAATGTTAAACTTCCCCTTTTTAGACCTCCCCATTTTATCGACAACTTCGTCAGGAGTACCCCTAAAAACCTGAAGTCTATATTCTACATCACTCAGCAAAGCTAAGCAGCCACGAGTCCATATCGATTCTGGAGTTATGTAGCCTTCAATTGGCATGCAGACTGAATTACACCTAACAAGATCTGCAAATTTTTCTGCATTCTTAATCAGTTCTTCCGTTAAAAAGAAAACGGCAAGACTCGGTTTAAATTTCACATCCTCTAATTTCCTTTTTAAGTCCTGAACGGCCTCTCTAGTCTTTGGATATAGAGAATAGAGAAATTTAAACATATTTCTCAAACTCACTTTTTATTGACTCTACATCTATCCTGAGCTTGTATATTGAGGTATCTTCGACAGCTAACATGGTCAGCACAAGTGTTTTAGATATAGGAGAAAGAAGCAGGTGTGAGTCAGTCATCCTGAACTCTGCATCTTTGAAATAGCCTGATGCGATGTAGTTTATGAGAACTCTAACCTGACTTTCGAGCCAGTCTATGAGTGATATCACCTGTTTATTCTTGAAGTGGACATAGATGGGTGCACCGTCAATTCTGTAAATTCCTACGAAAAGAATGTTTTCATCCAGAGTTACTGGTTTCAGAATTCTTTCAATTATCTCTTTCATTTCACCCTCCTTCTTATTTTTTCAATCTCCTCTTCAGTTATGCAACCTTTACTTGCGAGTTTTCGCAACTCTCCTTTTGCTTCTTCCGAGATTTTCAAATCATCGAGAAACGGCTCAAATCCCTCGCATCTTTTCTCTTCGATAATCATACCTGCACCCTCCACGATTCTGAAAGGATATACACCGTCAGCATGTCTGGACATCCTGTGCTTGACAACTCTGAGTGTTCGGCTGTACATCTCCCCAACACCGATGTTTTTTAACTGAATAACAGAATCTGCGAGAAACAGAGACATGTTCGTAAGAGCCGAGGGTTCTCCGATGAAAGGTTCTTCCAGCGTTACAACAACAGTTCCATTTTCTTTGAGGGTCTTAAAGAAAAAACTGACTTCCGATCGAGACTGGTAATCTGCACTTGCAACAAGAGGGGAGAACGCATCAATCGCTATGCGAAGATTGCTGCCTTTAATGAACTTTGTCAACTCGCTGTCGAGAAAGGACGTATCCTTTATCTGAAACTGCCCCACCTTGAGTTGTTTTGATTTGATATAATCTTCCAAATCCCACCCCATAGATAGTGATATTCTGAGAAACTCCTTTTCATCAAGATCACTCGAGACATATACGCAACTCTCCCCATTTTCGAGACCCTCAATCAAATACTGGATACAAAATATCGTTTTTCCACAACCCGTTGTGCCAACTACTGCATTCACAGTATTTTCAACGAAACCACCATACATCAGCTCATCAAGGCCAAAGATTCCTGTACTGAGTCTATCCATGATAATAATTTGTTCCCTCACATTATTATAGTTTTTGATGCTCTTCTACTCGTGTAGCGTGGCAGAGTTTCTTAGTGCCATAAATTACTAAATATTCTACTATTCTATGACAAATTTTTCCAACTTTATTGCCTCTAAACCGTAACTAAGCAGAAAATTTATATACAGTGTGTCCAAGCTTGGCACGATGATATCTGAGCTGCCTGAAAATCTCAGGAAAACGGCGTTGATACTGCTCAAGCTGGGGGAGGCTACAGCAGATGACGTAGCCAAGGTATCGGGGCGGAAAAGATCTACTGAGAGCTATTATCTGAATCTGCTAACTGATATGAAGTTCGTCAAAAAGAAAAAAGTCGGGAGAAAAATTTACTTCACGTTTAGAGGAAATGGTGAGAGTTGATCAGAAACCAGTTTAGACAATTTATTGTGTGTTCTTTTCGCAGTAGCTATCTCCTCACTAAGAGATAGCAATAAACTGGCCGAAAAACGGTAGTAAGCAAGCTCACTTTTTGGGATTGCAACTACTACCACACCTTTAAAAAGGTCGCGGGGATTGTAACCAACTCCTTCTAGGTGCGAAAGCTTATCCCCTTTTTGTCGTATGTCAACATATGAAATAATCATAAATTTTTCTATT
Organism: Archaeoglobi archaeon; assembly: GCA_029259335.1. Lineage (GTDB taxonomy): Archaea > Halobacteriota > Archaeoglobi > Archaeoglobales > Archaeoglobaceae > Archaeoglobus. Next base: position 43,016 of record JAPDIY010000003.1, on the reverse strand, counting down.
AGATTTATAATTAATTTATATAAATCATAAAAATTAGAATATATATAATAGTAGTAAAAAATTTAAATTTCAGAGAAAAATATATTCTTCTAACTTTGTAATTAACTAAAAAATTAAAATATCTTAAGTAAACATTCCAAAAAAAGTGTAACATTAATTTTTAGGCAATCCTAAAACTGCCGTGTTGAGTAATTCAGTTGTTACAAAATTTATGTGAATACAGAAACTACAGCGCATGAAAGGGGGGGTATACACAAAAAATAGGTTGACTCGTGGATGCTGTCGTATTTTCAGAGGAGGTTTATTACAAGTTTAGTGTAATAAATATTTTCAATTTATTTGATATTAATTTTATGAAAAAAATTTAGATATTTTTACAATTTTAATCTAAATCTGATACATATCACTTATGATAATGATTATGAACTAAAAAAATTAAAAATTACTTAAAAAATAAATAAAATAAATAAACTAAAACAAAATATTTTTCTAAAATTAGCAATATTAATGAAATCAAAGTACTTATTAACTGAATTGTAGTAGTCTAGTTGTGTCAGGGAATGCGTTAGAGAAAAGCAGTTTTGAGTATTCCGCAAAAGATATTGAAGTTCTTGACGATCTCGAAGCGGTAAGAAAAAGGCCAGGAATGTACATCGGAGGTATCGGAGTTAGGGGACTCCATCATCTGCTGTGGGAAGTAGTGGATAATAGCATTGATGAAGCTCTTGCTGGCTACTGTGACACGATAAAAGTGAGTCTTCATCAAGATGGCTCAGCGAGTGTTGAGGACAACGGAAGAGGGATTCCAACAGAAATGCATGAACTGGGAAAGTCAGCACTCGAAATAGTGATGACGAAGCTTCATGCAGGAGGAAAATTTTCAAGAAAGGTTTACAGGGTCTCTGGAGGTCTGCACGGTGTGGGTGTATCTGTTGTTAACGCTCTCTCGGAGTGGCTTGAAGTAAAGGTGATGAGAAATGGTAAGATATACTACCAGAGGTACGAGAGGGGAAGACCTGTTACCGAACTGAAAGTTATCGGTGAGACGGATGCTCATGGAACAGTAGTGAGGTTCAAACCTGACGAGGAAATCTTCGAGACAACTGAATTCAAGTATGAAATCGTGTCGCAGAGATTGAAAGAGCTTGCATATCTGAATAAAGGTCTGAAAATTATTCTTGAAGATGAAAGAATTGGAAAAATTAGGATTTTCCATTTTGAGGAGGGTATTGTAGGGCTGGTTAAATCCCTGAATAAAAATCGAAAAACATTACATGAGCCAATATACATCGAAAATACCAGAAATGGAATCAATCTCGAGGTAGCCATCCAGTTTACGGACTCTGAGATTGAAAATGTTCTGGCGTTCGCAAATAACATAAACACTGCAGAAGGTGGTTCTCACGTCATCGGATTCAGGGCGGGGCTGACAAGAGCAGTAAATGAGTACGGAAGAAAGAACATCAGAAGGTTCGAGCCAGTCTCCGGTTCGGATGTCAGGGAGGGGTTGACGGCAGTGATTAGCGTAAAGGTTCCAGAGCCGCAGTTTGAGGGGCAAACAAAAACAAAGCTGACAAACAGTGATGTGAGAACAGTTGTTGAGTCTGCGGTTTACACCGGGATGTTGAGATGGCTTGAGGAAAATCCTGCTCAGGCTGAAAACTTGATAAACAAGTTTTTAATCACAAAAAGGGCGAGAGAGGCTGCGAGGAGAGCGAGAGAACTTATTAAGAAGAGAAATGATCTTGCAGCAACACTTCCCGGAAAACTGGCAGATTGCTCATCGAAAAACCCAGAAGAAAGGGAACTCTTTATTGTGGAGGGTGAATCTGCAGGTGGATCGGCAAAGCAGGCAAGGGACAGGAGATTTCAGGCAATACTACCTATCAGGGGAAAGATAATAAATGTGGAAAAGGCCGGGATGTCGAGAATCCTCAAAAATGAGGAGATAAAGGCGATCATATCTGCTATAGGGGCAGGAATGGGAAAGGAGTTTGACATCACAAAGGCAAGATACAGGAGAATTATTATAATGACCGATGCAGATGTTGATGGCGCCCATATAAGGACTCTCCTGCTGACTCTCTTTTACCGCTACATGCGACCGCTTATTGAGAGCGGGTACCTTTACATAGCTCAGCCTCCACTTTATCTGATTAAAAAGGGTAAAAAATCGTATTACGCCTACTCCGATGATGAACTCAGAAGAGTTCTTGAGAGATTGGGCGGTGGAGAAGTTCAGAGATACAAGGGTCTCGGAGAGATGAACCCGCAGCAGTTGTGGGAGACAACGATGAACCCGGAGAACAGAATTCTCATTCAGGTCACTCTCGAAGATGCTAAGAGGGCAGACGAGCTTTTCAGGATTTTAATGGGGGAGGACGTGGAGAGCAGAAGGAATTTCATAATGGCGCATTCGAAGGAGGTAAGAAACCTTGACATTTGACAGATACAAAAGACAGATTGAGGTTTTTGGAATAAGTGGGCAGGAAAAACTGACGAAAGCCAAAGTTCTTGTTATTGGCGCAGGTGGTCTTGGCAGTCCTGTGATTGCCTATTTAGCTGCTGCAGGAGTTGGTAGGATCGGAATTGTTGATGGTGATTCTGTTGAAGAATCAAATTTGCAGAGGCAAATCATACATGCCGGGAATCTGAACGAAAATAAGGCAGAGTCAGCAGCAAAATTTGTCGAAAAGCTAAATCCTGATGTTGTTGTTGACATCTACCCATATTCAATCAACCCCAAGAATGCAGTTGACCTGATAGAGCCGTATGATGTCGTGGTGGGATGTCCTGATAGTTTCAGAGTTCGGTATCTCATTAACGATGCATGCATGCTCTTAAAAAAGCCCTTTGTTCATGCAGCAGTCTATGGATGGGAGGGAGAGTTATCAGTTTTTACAGGCAAGCCATGCTACCGCTGCTATTTGCCCAAAGCTCCTGAAGAGAGTGGAAGTGCAATAAGTGGGAGAGCCATAATAGGTGCTACAGCAGGTACATTTGGTGCTATGCAAGCTGCAGAGGTTATTAAGCTTGTAACTGAGAGTGGTGATGTTGCAACGGGTAGAATTGTGAGGGGGGATCTAAGCACAATGGAGTTTTTCAGCTTCGGCATTCCTGAAAATCCAGAATGTCCGGTTTGCAGTGGAAAGCTCAGAGAAATACTTGAGGAAAATTATACTGGCAGATGTGAGATTAGAAGGTACGAGTAAATTATTTAAATTTAAAATGGATTTTATGGGCGAAACTTATATATTCAAAGGTAAAGTAGTTGAAAGGTATGACTACGATTAAATTCCTTGGAGGATGCAGAGAAGTCGGAAGATCTGCTGTAATGGTAGATGGTATTGTGCTCGATTACGGTGTAAAACCCTCTGACCCACCCGAATTTCCCTTAGACGGTTTATCGCCCAAGGCTGTTGTGATCTCTCACGGCCATCTTGACCATGTTGGTGTTGCCCCCAACCTCATGTATTATGATCCAGAGGTTTTGCTCACACCTCCATCTCACGATCTTTCTATGGTTCTTTTGAAGGACTCGATGAATATCATGCAACCACCCCCATTCACAAAGAGAGAATTGAGGCAGTTTGAGAGCAATGTGAGAGAGGTGGAATATGAGGATGAAGTAGAGATTGCTGACTACGAAATCGAGTTTTTCAATGCTGGCCACATTCCCGGCAGTGCGAGCATTCACTTGAGGGGTGATGTAAACATCCTGTATTCGGGAGATATAAAGCTCGAAGAGACAAGGCTCCTTGAAGGTGCAGACACAGACTATCCCCACACTGACATCCTAATTGTTGAGAGCACGTATTTCGGCACGGAACATCCAGAGAGGAAGGAGCTTGAGAGGGCGTTTGTGGAAAGTGTCGTTGACACGATAGATATGGGTGGGCACGCGATAATCCCGGCTTTCGCAGTTGGAAGGACTCAGGAGGTTCTGATGATTCTGGAAAAATATGGCGTCTCACCCTACGTGGATGGTCTGGGTAAGGAAGTGGCAAAAATAATCTCAAGGTATCCTGATTTTATAAAAAGTCCAAAAGCATTGAAGAGGGCGATTAGGAACGCTACGCCTGTCGAATGGAAGAAAAGGGAGAAAGTGCTTGAGGAACCTTCTGCCGTTGTTACAACTGCAGGAATGCTGAACGGTGGGCCTGCATTGTTCTACATTTCCAAGCTTTACAATGACGAGAAGTCTAAGATAATTCTCACTGGCTATCAGGTTGAGGGAACAAACGGAGATATGGCTCTGAAACACGGTATGCTTAATCTGGGAACGAGGACGGTAAAGCTAAAAATGGGTGTTGAGCAGTACGACTTCTCGGCCCATGCGGATGACAGACAGTTGAAAGAATACGTGAGAAGAGTTGTAAAGAAAGGTGCAGATGTGGTCTTCACGATACACGGAGAAGAGACCGAGGCTTTTGCAAGCTGGATAAGGGAAAATCTGGGTGTTGATGCCTACGCTCCAAAGAATGGAGATATTTTCGTAATATGAGGTTGCTTCTCCTTTCAGACATCCACTCAAGTTTCGAGAATCTTAAGCGAATATTGGAGATGGAGGATTTTGATGCAGTTGTGATTGCTGGAGACGTTACCCACTTCCACCCACCAGACGTTTTTAAGGCAGACAAAATCATAGCTCAGCATACGGATAGCTGCTACGCTGTTCACGGTAACTGCGATCATGAAAAGGTGCTGGAATATGACTATGATGCGATTAGGTTTATCCATCGTGAGAGCTTAACCTTGGACGATTTCATCATCCACGGTCTTGGCGGTTCAGGAATCACACCCTTCAACACACCTTCGGAGTATACGGAGGACGAAATTAGGGAGATGGTTGCTGGATTGAAGCTCGGTGAGAAGAACATCTTGCTCTCCCACTGTCCACCAAAAGGAGTTCTGGACAGAACCTACTCTGGCATTCACGCTGGTTGCAGTGCAATTCGAGAACTTGCAAAATCGCTCGATGCAATTCTCTGCGGCCATATTCACGAAGCCCATGGTGTGGATAGTAAGATCACCCTCACTGTAAATCCCGGACCGGTTATGTGGGGAAGATACGCTATTTTTGACACAAAAAAGATGGTGGCTGAGCTCAAAAAGGTCTGAACTAGGATCTGAAATATCTAACCTTGCCATCACCCGAAATTTCCTTTTCAATAACTCCCTGCTTGAAAAGATATTCAAGATGAGCAATCGTCTCCCCAACTGCAAACCATTTCTGCACAACGTTCACGTCTTCCCAGTTTGAATAAACGAGGTCCCATGTTATGCTCGGTGCAACCTCCCATGCTGTCTTTGGCCTATCCAAAGCCATCAAAGCCTCCTTAAGCCTGGCCTGATGGTGCCTTCTGATCTCCTCAATTCTCTTCCTCAAATCTTTCCACAATCTTCTATGTCCGGGTAGAACGAGGTTAACATCCAAATTACAGACCTTGTCAAGGCTTTCGAGGTAGCTTTTTAGTGAATTATCGAGGAAAGGCCACCAAGTTATGTTCGGGGTGATATCGATAAGGACGTGATCGCCTGAGAAGAACACTTTTCTGTCTTCATCATAAAGACACATGTGGCTAGGAGAGTGGCCGGGAGTTTCAAGGCACTTTAATCTGAAATCCCCGATCTCTATCTCGTCTCCATCCTTCAGTTCTGTGAACTCAATTTTTTCCATGGAAGTGTACCTTATTCCTGGATGAAGCTTTAGCATCTTCTTTGCTTCTTCCTGTGGAAAGCCGTTAGCCATGTAGTTTTCAAGTATTGTCCTCCAGTACTCTGACGGATCATCGAGCATCTTAAGAACAATTTCGGACTCCGTTTTACTGAAGAAAACCTCCTTTGCCCCAAACTCACCTGCAAGGCCAATGTGATCAGCATGAAGGTGAGTGATAAAAATACTGGGATCCACCACATCCAGCTCTTTCAAAGCCAAGCTGAGAGCCTTATAGCATTCCTCCCTGTTCATTCCCGTGTCCACTATCAGCGATTCTTTATCTCCCTTAATGAGATAGGAGTTTGTGTATTTCAGGGGGTTTCGAGGGAGGGGTACTTCTATTCTGTAAACTCCATCCGTTACTTTTTCAATCATCGTCCAATGTTGTTAAAGGGAGTTATAAGGGTAATGGCTCCAATGGAAATAAGGAAAGCGTAAGCTGAACAAAGGATTTATATACTATCTTGTATGGATAATTGAAAAAGTAATGGGGGATGTTCATGAAATCTATCGTGGAGGAAGCTCTTGCAAGAGCTGAGAGGGAGAAGAGAGAGAGAATAGAGGGGCGAGGAGTTGAAGATGTTGAAGATGAGATTCTACAAACGCTGCATGAACTGAAGACTGTTATCAAAGTAATTGGTGTTGGTGGTGGTGGCTGCAATACAATAACGAGAATGTTCGAAGAGGGAATTGAAGGGGCTGAGATGATCGCTGTAAACACCGATGTGCAGCACCTTTACTACACCAAGGCAAACAAGAGGCTTTTAATTGGCAAAAGGAGGACGAGAGGTCTTGGAGCTGGCAGCCTTCCTCAGGTTGGAGAGGAGGCGGCGAGAGAGAGTGAGGAAGAAATAAAGAAGCTTGTAGAAGGCTCAGATATGGTTTTTGTAACCTGTGGTCTTGGTGGTGGAACCGGCACAGGAGCCGCTCCGGTTATAGCCGAGGCTGCTCAAGAGGCTGGAGCATTAACAATAGCGGTTGTGACATTCCCGTTCTCTGCAGAAGGTGCCGTAAGGAGGTCAAATGCCGAGGCCGGGCTTGAGAGGTTGAGAGAGGTTGCCGACACAGTAATTGTGATCCCGAATGACAGGTTGCTTGAAGTTGTTCCCAATTACCCGATGCAGCTTGCCTTCAAGGTTGCCGATGAGATTCTGATGAGAGCTGTTAAGGGTATAACTGAACTCATAACAAAGCCCGCACTCATTAATCTGGACTTTGCTGATGTAAGAACCGTGATGGAGAAGGGCGGAGTTGCGATGATTGGTCTTGGAGAGGCGAGTGGGGAGGACAAGGCTGCAGAATCCGTCAGAAAGGCCTTGAAGAGCCCATTGCTGGATGTAGATGTATCAGGAGCCAAAGCAGCGCTCGTTAATGTTACAGGCGGTCCGGATATGACGATTGAAGAGGCTGAGAGCGTGATTGAAGAGATTTACAGCAAGGTTGATCCAGATGCAAGGATAATCTGGGGAGCGATGATCGACCCAGAACTTGAAAACACGATGAGGACGCTGATAATCGTAACCGGTGTGAAAAGTCCGCAAATTCTGGGTAGGAAGGGATATCCGGTAACGAGAAAGTACGGTATAGACTTCGTGCGGTAAGCTTAATAAACCAGCCGGAGACAAGAGTTGCATGCAGGTCAGCGATATTCAGAATAAGCTCAAAGAATACTACAATGTTCTGAAGATGGCAAGAAAGCCGGACTGGGAAGAATTCTCAATGACTGCAAAGGTAGCTTTAGCTGTTATGTTCGTTGTCGGGTTTATCGGTTTTGCAATCTACATACTGATGGAGATTCTGCCGGGTGCTCTGAAATGAGCAGATACTTTGCTGTCAAAACAACCGCCAATCAGGAGAGAGTTGTTGCCAATCTCATGGAAATGGCTGCCAAAAAGCATAAGCTTGGTATTTATTCAATTTTAGCTCCTAAAGAGCTTAGAGGTTATGTAATCGTCGAAGCTGAAACACCAGATGATCTCCTGAAAGTAATCAGGGGATTACCACATGTCAGAGGTGTTGTTAAAGGTGAGATAAAATTCAGCGAGATTGAGCACTTTCTGACACCCAAGAAGGCTGCGGAGCAGATCAGAGAAGGAGATACGATTGAGATCGTTTCAGGTCCGTTTAAAGGTGAACTCGCGATAGTCAAGCGTGTTGATGAGGCAAAGAATGAAATAACAGTTGAACTTCTTGAGGCTGTCGTTCCAATTCCGGTAACCGTTAAGGCAGATCACGTTAGAGTGATAGACAAAAAAGAGGAGGTGTAGAGAAATGGTGCAAGTGGTGGAGGTTTTGGTTCCTGGTGGTCAGGCTTCTCCGGGCCCACCGTTGGGTCCTGCCATAGGCCCGCTTGGACTGAATGTAAAGCAGGTTGTGGACAAGATAAATGAGGCGACGAAGGATTACGAGGGGCTGAATGTTCCGGTGAAGATAATAGTCCACGACGACAGATCTTTCGATATAGAGGTCGGAATACCACCGGTTTCAGCCCTGATCAAGAGAGAACTTGGTATTGAAAAGGGAGCAAGTAATCCTGGTAGAGAATTTGTCGGTAACCTGACGATGGAGCAGCTTATCAGCATTGCAAGAATCAAGAAGCAGCAATCCCTTTCGTACACCCTCAAGGAGGTTGTGAAGGAGGTTCTTGGAACCTGCAACTCCATGGGAATTACTGTGGATGGAAAGAGCCCCAAGGAGCTTACCAAGGAAATTGACGAGGGCAAGGTGGAGATTCCGGAAGAATAGTCAGCTTATATCCCCGCAGGCACAGAAGAGCTCATTAATTGCAGAAAGAAGCTCTTCATAACCTGTTTTTTTAACATTCGAAACTTTGATTGGTCTGTAGGGTATTGTCGTGTACTCGATAAATTCCACTATTTTCTCAAGTAGCTCGGCGAGAACACCTTCTTTCTTGGAGATATCATCCACCATCGCGTTTATATCGGAATCAGCGACATCCACTTTTGTGAAGACAGTGAGAGTTGGTAGAGAAAGCCTTAGAGATACTATAACATCCTGAAGAACGGCAGAGAGAAAACTCTCCACATCCTGAACAAGCGTCATGTCCATGAGGAAAAGTGCAGCGGTAAACGATCCAGAAAGTTTTTCAACAAACTTTCTTCCCTCTTTGGAGAATATGAACAACTCCATTTGCCCTGGAGTGTCGTAAAGAACGTAATCTGCCTCTCTCTTCAGCCTCTCAGCAAATTCAAGTCCAAGCTCGACAGACTTCAGCAGCGCTCCATTCACGCCTAGCCCATAATTCCTCATAACATCCTCTGTTCTGACGTAGTCCCTTATATCTGCATCTGCTCTAAAGATAGGGTCGCTCGCCGGATCAAGGTTTACGCAGCTCACCTTGTAACCTTTTTCCCTGAGAAACTCGGAAAAGCTCCTGACGAAGGTGCTCTTACCACTACCAGCGCTACCAATCACAAAGATCTCCATCCTTTACCTCCTGAAGATCGCAAACAGCGACCCTACGAGGAATGCAAGAGTTGAGAAGAACAGAGTGCGGAAGATTTCTGAGTAGGAATTTGCTGCAAGGAGGCTTTGATTGAGTGCCTCAATCTGACTCTTAAGCTGTGCATTTTCACTTTCGAGACTTTTTATCGTCTCATTTTTACCAACTAGTAGCTGTTCAAGATCTTCCACAACCTTGGAGCAATTCTCAGCCATAACTCTGAGCTTTCCAAGCTCCTTTTTGAGATTTCTGTTCTCCTCAGCATATTCCTTTGCCCTGTCATAAAGCTCCACGTTGATGCTGTTTAGAGTTTCCACGAGATTTTGCAGATAGCTGTTTTTATTCTGCAATTGCGAAATTTCTTTTTTCAGGTTGAGAATTTGATTATCCAATTCAACAAGGGATTTTTCCGGATCTTTATCCTCTTCTACCTTCACTTGAATAATCTCGGTACCTTCAGCACTTTTAATCTCTATAAAATGGGTTCCGTAGCATGAGTGGGTAATTTTTATCGCATACTCCCCAGCAGTAAGGTTTGCAGAGTTGGTAAGGGTGTTCTCGAAGTACATGCAGTCGTCAAGAACTACCTGAGCTTGTTGGATCAGGGTCAGATTAATCACGTCTCCCTGCGCAGCGGTTGTTGCTGAAAGCAGAGCAATAACGAGTAAAATCAAATTTCCACCTCCCTCAAAGCGTTTTGAACAATCATCCAGACTTCTGAGAAATCCTCAAGCGAGATAAACTTACCGTGCAGGTAAATAAAGACGTCTCCTCTTTTAATCGCATACTTGTAGTCGCTGTCCGATATGGTGATTATTTCGTCACTTCTCGAAACTTCAAGCGCTGTCCTCATCTCGTCAATTTCAAAGTCGTCAACACCGAGTGCTTTTTTGCTTTCTCCCCTTATGATGGCCACATTAACCAGATACTTCTCCCTCAAAAAATCACCGAGATCATCTATATTAACATTGGCAACCTTGCTTCTAATGCCATAGCCTCTCCTCTCAAGAATTCTGTCCGTAATAACAAATCCGGCAATTACACTTATCACTGCGAGAATGATCTGCCAGCTAATACTAACCACCTATCATATTGTTAGCAGAACAATATTTTTAGTTTTTGGAGCATGCAAGTTATCCAGTGGACTGTAGTCTTTAAAGAATCATGCTTAGAAACTTCCTCGTTCTCTCGTGTTCCGGATCGGAGAACAATTTTTCTGGTGGTCCCTCCTCGACTATCACTCCTCCATCCATAAAAATTACCCTGTCTCCAACCTCTTTTGCGAACCCCATCTCGTGAGTTACGACGAGCATGGTCATTCCATCTCTGGCAAGGTTCTTCATGACATCAAGAACCTCCTTGACGAGTTCAGGATCAAGAGCGGAAGTCACCTCATCGAAGAGCATAACCTCAGGGTTCATTGCCAAAGCTCTGGCAATTGCAACCCTCTGCTGCTGTCCACCACTGAGCTGAGCTGGATAGTAGTCCGCTTTATCAGCGAGCCCCACCTTCTCAAGTAGTTTCATCGCCAGTTCTTCAGCCTCTCTTTTATCCATTTTCTTGATTTTTATTGGGGCGAGGGTGATGTTTTGCAAAGCCGTTAGGTGGGGGAAGAGATTGAACTGCTGAAAAACAATTCCTATCCGCTGTCTGATTTTGTTGATATCTACCTTGCTGTCAGTGATTTCAATGCCGTCCAGAATAATTTTGCCTGAAGTGGGCTCCTCAAGTCTATTTATGCATCTGAGAAGAGTGGATTTGCCGCTGCCTGAAGGGCCGATGATGACGACGACTTCTCCCTTCTCGACGCACATGTTAATACCACGCAGTACATGAAGATCATTGAATTGCTTGTGGAGGTCTATGATTTCAAGTAGCGGCATTGGTTGGAGTTAATATTGTGGTTTATAAAGACTTTTGTTCTGACGATTGCGAGCAAGTACTTAGGAATACAAAAAATACAAAGCTATTTTTAGATGAGGAAGAGAGTAAGTAGTAAATTTAAAAAAGAGGATTGTAACAATCATACTTGCAATTTAGGTGATAGCGTGAAAGTGCAGCACGACATTGTTATTGTTGGTGCGGGACTTGCTGGGATGAGGGCTGCAATTGCAGCGGCAGAAAAAAGTGATGAACTTTCAATTGCAATCATTGCAAAAACTTACCCGATCAGATGTCACAGCGTATGTGCAGAAGGTGGTACTGCTGCTGTTTTGAGAGAAGGAGATAGCTTTGACCTTCATGCATGGGATACTGTCAAGGGAAGCGATTTTCTCGCTGATCAGGATGCTGTAGAGTTTTTTGTCAGGGAATGTCCAAAGGAGATACTGAGACTCGACAACTGGGGGTGTCCTTGGAGCAGAAATGAAGATGGGACTATAGCTCAGAGACCTTTTGGTGGTCACAGCTTCAACAGGGCAACCTTCGCAAAGGACAGAACGGGATTTCACGAAGTTCACACGCTGTATGAGAGAATGCTGATGTACGACAACATCGAAATTTACCCTGAGTATTTCATCACTAATCTTGTAATCGAAGAAAATGCTGTGCAAGGAGTTTCGGCAATTGAACTTAAAACAGGCAATCTCGTATTTTTTGAGGCAAAAGCGGTTATATTCGCAACCGGTGGAGCAGGGAGACTTTACGGCTTCACTACCTACAGCCATCAGGTAACTGGAGATGGACTGGCGATTGCCTATCGCAACGGAATTCCACTCAAGGACATGGAATTCTTCCAGTTCCATCCCACAGGCCTGATTCCCTCGGGAATCCTCATGACTGAAGGCTGCAGGGGTGAGGGTGGCTATCTGCTAAACAAAGACGGTGAGAGGTTCATGAAGAGGTATGCACCGGAGAAAATGGAGATTGCTCCGAGAGATGTGGTTTCGAGAGCGATGTGGACGGAGATAATTGAGGGGAGAGGTCTGGAGGGAGAATATGGCCCTTACATCGCCCTCGACCTCAGACACCTTGGCGAGGAGAAGATAGAGGAGAGATTACCGCTAATCAGAGACGCTGCAATAAAATTTGCCGGTGTTGATCCTGTAGAGGAGCCAATACCTGTAAAGCCAGTAGCTCACTACACGATGGGCGGGATTCACACCAACGTCAGATGTGAGACCACGGTAAAGGGATTCTTTGCCGCTGGAGAGTGTGCATGCGTAAGCATACACGGTGCGAACAGGCTTGGGTCAAATTCCACAGCCGAATGTCTCGTTTTTGGGAGAGTTGCGGGAGAAGTTGCGGCAGAGTATGCTATGAATGCCAAGCAGGGGAGGATTTCAGAAGAATTTATGAAGGAGGAGGAGAGCAGAATTTACGACGGGCTTCTTGGAAAAAACGGAGACGAGAGTCCTTACGAGATAAAAAAGGAGCTCAATGAAACGATGGACAAGAACATGTGGATATTCAGGGAAGAGAACGGACTTAAGGAGGCTGTCAAAAAGATTCAGGAGCTGAAGGAGCGCTATAAAAACGTTGAGATCAACGACAAAACGAGGGGGTTCAACACAGACCTAATGATGGCCATTGAAATCGGCTACATGCTTGATCTTGCAGAGGTTGTTGCAATAGGGGCTTTAAAGAGGCAGGAGAGCAGGGGAGCGCACTACAGGCTTGACTATCCAAAGAGGGATGACGAGAACTGGCTGAAGCACACCCTTGCCTACTACACACCTGAAGGGCCGAGGTTCGACTACATTCCTGTCACTATAACAAAGTGGGAGCCGGTAGAGAGGAAGTACTGAGGTGGTTGCATGGCTGAATTTAAAATCAGGAGGTTTGATGGTAAAAAATCCTTCTGGCAGACCTTCGAGGTGCCGGCAAAGAAAGGTATGACTGTCCTTGAAGGACTTTACTACATCAAGGAGAACCTCGACTCCTCGCTCGCGTTCAGAGCTTCGTGCAGAATGGGAATATGCGGGAGCTGTGCTATGAAGATAAACGGTAAACCAAGACTGGCGTGTGAGACGCAGATTCTCTTTCTCGGAGACAAAATAACTGTCGAGCCACTTGATAACTTCAGGGTTATAAAAGACCTGATTACTGACTTCGAAGGATTCTTTGCGAAGCATAAGGCCGTAAAGCCGTACCTGATAAGAGAAGATGTCAAGTATGAGGAGCCCAAAGAGCTTCTGCAAACGCCAGAGGAGCTGAATGAGTACTACGTCTTCACCCTCTGCATAAAGTGCGGTGCCTGTTACTCCGTCTGTCCTGCTGCCGCAACTCTTGACGGTTATCTCGGACCGGCTGCAATGGCAGCAGCTTACAGATTCTGCGCAGATAGTAGAGATAAAGGAAATGAGGAGAGATACGAGATTGCGAGTTCTTCAAATGGTGTTTGGAGATGTCATCTCGCTATGGAGTGCAGCGAGGTCTGTCCAAAGAACGTGGAGCCAGCAAAGGCAGTGCAGATGCTGAGGAGAAAGACAGCATTCAGCATTCTGAAAAGTATTCTGAGGTGGTAAAATGGGAGTTTCAGGATGGTTTAAGCTTGGTGGAAGAAGTATTTTTAGCTGGGCGTTCACTTTCCAGCGTTTGACTGGCATAGTTCTGCTAATCTATCTCTGCATGCATCTCACCTATCTCACAACTTTACTTGATAAAACTGGAGCAACCTACGAGAGCATGATTGCACTCACGGTATCAAAGCAGTTCCTGATATTTGATGTTCTCCTTGTCTTGTGCGGGGTTTTTCATGGAATAAACGGTTTCAGAATAATCCTGCACGAGTTTGGCATCGCCTACGAATACCGCAAACCACTTCTCGCAGTTGCGCTGGTTCTTGCCTTAGCTGTGTGGCTGTATGCAAGCTACGTTATGTACTACCTGACAGGTGGTTGAAATGAGTAGCGAATCGGCGAAGAGTGTTTTGGAACCGGTTGCATGGCTCTTACAGATGATTACTGGATTATTGATGATTGTATTCGTCACACTGCACTTCTACGTAACCCACATGGTGTCTCATGAGGCGCTTCACTACCAAGAGGTGATAGCAAGACTGAACATGCCTGAATTCAAGGTCATGTACACGGTACTGCTACTCATAGTTTCATTTCACGCCTTCAACGGTCTCAGGGCCATAGCGCTTGATACCAACGCCGGAGTTAGGAACAGGAATGCCATTAACACTTTAACTATGCTAATGTTCTTGGTTGCGTTCTTCTACGGGCTCTACCTGCTTATTTCTCTCTAATTTTTTAAAAACTGACGGTGTGAACGAAAAGCATTTATTATATATATAATCATACCAAAACATACTTATGCACTGCAAATTAGAATTGGATGAAAGTCAGATACCCTGTATTTGGTTTACTGCACAATCTTATGACTGAATCCCTGAACGAGTTAGGTTTCAGCATTGCGGAGGATTTAACTGCATATTCTCTGATAAGAACTTTTACTATAATCAGGACGATTAAAAGCATATCGGAAGACATAATCGGGAAAGATAGAACGACAATAATCAAAAGTATCCAAAGATTAACAGAAATCGAGGATTTGCTTTACAACCAGCTTGAGTTATTTCCCGACATTCTTGACGGAAGAATCAGTCTTACGGGAATAATAGACTCGACGTTCTTAAAGCGTTACAGCGAAAAAGTTTACTCAGCAAAGCTCAGATGGAACTACGTCAAGGAATGCTACGAAATACTTCAGGAACAGATAAACTGCTGTTTGTTCACGGATAAAGGAATATATACTGCCTACACTGAAATAAAACCTCCGGAAAAGAAGAGCACTGAAATCCACGCCGGGATAATTGACTACCTCTCTAAAAAAACGTGGGGAAGTTTGTAGGTGACGGATTTGTGACAACAAAAGAAGTTCTTAGGAGAGCAAAGGAAAACAAGGTTGTATATATTGGTAGGATAAAGAAGAGATGGATTTGAGGTGTTTGGAAAGAAGTTCAGGATAGAAGAGTTATTCGAGAAAGAGAAGCTCTGCAAGAGGACTGTTGAAGGAAAGGAGTTTTATCTAGCATTCAAAGTCGTTAACATTCCTGAGGTTGGTAGAGTTAGGATAGTTAAATGCCTGATGGAAGATAAAAAAGAACCATACTACCTGGTTTCAACGGACTGGAAGAAGAAAGCAGAGAACATAATAAAAGAGTATCTCAAGAGATTCTGGATTGAGGAGAAGCACAGAAGGGACAAATCCATTTTAAAGCTTGAGGGGAATTATTTGAGAAGTGAGAAGAGCAACAACGGTTTTATTCTGCTTATGGCCGCTTTGGCAAACTGTATAGAGTTCCTAAGCCATAAGCTTGGCGTAACATTCTACGATGTCGTTAGTCTTTGCTCCGTTGAGATAATACGGCATTTGCTTACGTGATTCACATGGTCAGTCGAATATATATACCTTTCCCGGCAAATTAGAGTATTAGACAAAATATTTTTAACCAATGAAATAAACTACTTACATGGGACGAAAACCCGAAAAAGAAGTTGTTAGATGGTTAACACCAGAAGAACTGAATGAAGAAATTCGAAGAAGAAAAATATGCTCTGAAGTCCTCAGAAAACTTTTTTTCATCAAAGAACTCTACAAAGGAGCGAGCGTTCCTCAAGCAGCGAAAGAAGTTGGAGTAAGTAAAGTTATAGGCTACGTATGGCTTGAAAGGTGGAATAAACAAGGTTTGGAAGGCTTAAAACCGAACTACGGAGGAGGAAGACCTTCAGAATTAAGCGATGAGCAGAAAGAAGAGTTGAAAGCCATTCTGAAAGAGAGGGATGACTGGACGACAAAGGAGGTGAGAGAGCTCATCAAAGGCAAATTTGGGGTGGAATACTCCCTGAGGCACGTGAGCAGACTGCTAAAATCATTTGGCATGAAATACGCCAAACCATACCAGAAGGACTACAGAAAACCTGAAAATGCAGAAGAGGAGTTTAAAAAAACTTGAAGAAGCATTAAACTCAGTAAACAACTACGTTATAGGATTTCTGGATGAAACCTCACCCCAGCTCAATGCAAACACTCAAAGACTTTGGTCTTTCAATAAACCATCTGTGGAGAAGAACACGACAAAGATGAAAGTCAATACTTTCGGTTTCTATGCGATAAATGGAGAGAGCGTTGTAAATTTTAAAGAGAACTCTAAAAAGGAATCCGTATGTGAATTTCTGGAGGAGATAAGGAATAGAAATCCCCATAAAACCATAGTCATCGTTCTGGACAACTTCAGATCGCATCATGCCGGAAAGAC
Source organism: Archaeoglobi archaeon (assembly GCA_029259335.1). GTDB lineage: Archaea > Halobacteriota > Archaeoglobi > Archaeoglobales > Archaeoglobaceae > Archaeoglobus. The sequence goes on along the minus strand of JAPDIY010000003.1, from coordinate 26,627 downwards.
TAGAATAAAAGCTGAGAAGCTGAACATAATTCTAGTTTACCTTCCCCCTTACTCTCCCGATCTGAATCCAATTGAGCAGATCTGGAGAGCGATAAAGAGAGTTCTGTCTCCTCTCCTCATAAAGACGTTGGAGGAGCTTAAGGAAGTGATTTCAAATAGCTTTCACCAGCTAACTCAGAGAATGAGCTTCGCAGAAAAGTGGATAAGAAAGTTCTTGAATTTTGGTTAAGTTAGTTATGTCAGATACCATAATTTTTAGGTTTAAACAGAACTTAGATACCAGAATTGAAAATATTGACCTACTCTTTCTTTTTCTTCTTCAGAACATAGACGACAACTTCCTGTCCAGCATAGCTTCTCCCAATGAACACTCTTCCATCATCTCCAATTTTAGTTTCTTTTTTTGTCAAAAACTCTTCGTCGTCTATTTCTATCGTAATTTTTGCCATGGTGGATTCATCGAACCATCCTAAATATATATGCTGCGGTTTTGAGCCACTATAATACCACAAGATTTAAATATTTAGTGGCACTATTATACCACAATGAGAGAGGTGGATGTTGGAGGAAATATAAGAAACGAACTCAGGAAATTGCTGAAGACCTATAGACCCAGTCAACTTGACGAACAGCTTACAACAGCATGTCCCTTCTACGAGCCGGAAAACAGAGAGCTCACCTCAGCTTACAGATTGATACATGACATGGCCAAGTCTAAAATCTTGGTGAAGCTACAGATGAAACTGGATGAGATCTCAGTCGTAAGCGAACTCCCTCTCGAGTTCGGAAGAGTTGACGGCGCTGCTGGAAACGAGATAGTCTTGACAAGCAAGGATAGCGACATATTCCTGTTCATAGAAATCAAAACCGGCAATGTCAAACTTGTTCAGCCGGCAATCTACACCATACTCAGAGGAACAAAGACTCTTGTAGCTGAACTTAGGACTGGAGACATTCTTACGATAAATGTGAGCCTTGCAGAAAAGATTGTAGAGGAACTATTAGAGCACATGAAAGCCAAAGAAATTCTGAAAGAAAGCGGGAAGAAAATACCAGGTTTAGAGTGCAGATACTGTGGAGCTGATTGTGAATTTAGAGAGAGTGTAAAGTGGAAGTGGAGTGTAGACCCATTAAAATCACTTCCAGATATACTGGGAAATGTTGATACAGTCGTCGACAAAATAGCGGCAGAAATTTCGCGAGAGATTCAAAATAGAAGCAAGAGAGTTTGTGAAGCCGAAGCCTAATTTACGGGGGTCGAACGATGTCTAAAAGGAGAAACGCAGGCATTAAACTGCTGGCTGAGGGTAGCGTGATGGAAATAAAAGAGGGGAAGTTTATTGTTCGGTCAGGAACCAGAAATTACCGAGTTACCTGGAGCAGAGATAAGTGGATCTGCGAGTGTCCCGATTTTGAAAAGAGAAACAAAAAATGCAAGCACATCTACGCAGTAATGTATTATTTGGCCATTCAGGACATCAAAAGTGCCGTGTCATCTCTGGATGAAATGAAGTGTTTACAGTGTGGAAAGAGCGACATGGTGATAAAGAAAGGGATCAGGTACAACAAATCAGGCCCTGTACAGCAATACTACTGCAAAAGGTGCAAAAGAAAGTTCTCTGCGAGAACAGGGTTTAGCGGAATGAAAAAAAGAGCTGATGCCATAGTTTCAGCCCTTGATCTTTATTTTAGAGGTTTGAGTCTAAGACAGGTGGCTCAGCATCTTAAGGCGAGCTACAATATTCAGGTAAGCCACAAAACCGTCCATAACTGGATAAAAAGGTACGTTAGACTGGTCAATGAGTTCGTAAAGTCTGTCAAAATTGAATCGAGCAGGTGGCACGCTGATGAAACAGTAGTAAAGGTTAAGGGAGAACATATCCGGATCTGGAGCCTCCTTGACAGTGAAACTAGGCTCGTCATTGCAGTCCACATAAGCAAATCGAGAGGTGTAGATGAGGCGAAGAAACTCTTTGAAAATGGCCTGGAAAAATCGAGCAAACCAGACGAGGTGGTTACTGATGGTCTTAAATCCTACGAAACCGCCGTAGAGCAAGAGTTTTCTGATGTTATACATGTCCAGTCGTCACTCAGAGAAGGGATGAACAACAAGATGGAGAGGTTTTTCAAGGAGCTTAAAAGAAGGGTCAAATCACTGGAATCGTTCAAAACAAGTGAGGGTGCCAAGACTTTCGCTGAAGGATACAGCATTTTCTATAACTTCATTAAGGAGCACCAATCACTGAACAACAAAACTCCTGCACAATTTGCAGGAATTATAAATAACCGCAATTGGCTGGAACTTATTCAAAGGGCGCTGGAAGCTAAAGAATGAGTTGATCAACTATTTTTGTCTTCACCACTAAATTTGCAATTTGTATGATCTTCTTCCAAGTTAAGTTTGATGGCAAATCAATACCGGCATGGGTAACCGGAGGCTTGTTGACATTCTCCTTCCGGAAGAAGAAGTTATGGTCAAATCGAAAAATGTCAGCAAGATTTTGCAGATTCTTCATACTTTTATAGGTTTTTCTTCTCGAAATCGTCCCCCTCATCCTGTTTTGTGTCCCCTCTATTACGTTTATGTGGCTGAAATCCTTAGATTTTGGCACAGATTGAATTTTAACGCCGCTTATAAGTCTCTCAGCGGCCTTTTTATACTCGACATGCCCGTCGCACTTCAAAACCTCTGGAAGTTCTCTTGCGTTATTAATGGCCTTACTCAATGCTGCCAATGCATCTTTAAGCCCTCTGCTCTCCGAGACATGCGTTGCAAGTATGTAGCGTGTATCGACGTCAATGACGTTTATAATTTTGAAGTGATTTCCGTTCCCTTTTTTCTGGAAGATTTCGTCGATTTGCCATTCTCGGCTTTTCTCTAATTTTAGAACTTTTGATTCAAACTTGCGCATTAAATCTGCTACATTGCCCGCAATGTTAGTGATAGTCTTCCTATCAATTCTTGTCGTGTGTTGATTCAGGTGGTCTGTTGAAGAAAATTCAGACATGATTCTACAAATGTTCGAGTGAGTTGTACCAGAAACCAGCTGAGTAACTATTACTGCCACGTCATCTGCAGAGAAGTGAGTCCATTTCAAGTTGTTCATATAATCTAAAAATACAGATCCACAATCGTTGCATTTGTATTTTTCGATTTCTCCTTTCCTCTTCCGCTTTTGGTTTTGGTGTTTTTTGATATTGCTACTTCCGCATATAGGACACATAAGTACGTCATAAAGAATTAGAGACTCACCTCTAAAAAGATTGTTTACTATTTTCAAAACGTTTCTGTAATCTTCACCATATTTTTGCCTTGAGTAAATGTATGAGGGATAATCTTCCAATTTCGTCTGGACTATATTTTTGAGTTTAGCTGTCATGTCCCGAAGGTTTTACACTTATTTCGACAGGCACCAAATTTTTCCAATTTAGCAAGCGGGTCGAAAAGCACCGATTTTTCACCTCTACCCTGAGAACTCAAGACTGCTGAGGTTTATTGAAATCTGTGCGAAGAGAGAGGACGAGCTCTGGCAGATGGCCGAAGACGCTTACTATGCGGGTTTCATCGACTTTGCAACCGGCTCAAGTCTCGACTTCCTTGCTGCTCTCGTCGGCTACAAGAGAATTGAGGCGAGGAAGGCAACCGGAACCGTAACTTTCAGCAGGTCCACAGCGGCAACGGAAGATATAACAATCCCAGCTGGAACGAGAGTTGCCACATCAGATGAATCAGTTGTTTTCAAGACGACTGAGGTCGTAGTACTTCAAGCTGGAAACACGAGTGTTGACGCTCCGATTGAGGCCGTTGAGGCTGGCTCTGCTGGAAATGTCGCAGCAAACACGATCACGAAAATCGTTGATCCAGTTTCGGGGATCGAGTCGGTCAACAACGCAAACCCCACGAGCGGAGGCAGGGATGCAGAGACTGATGAAGAGTTCCGCTACAGAATCAAGTCGACGATCCAGTCACTCGGAAAAGCCACTCTCGATGCAATACTTGCGAAGGTGAGGAATGTAGAGGGAGTTAAATCTGTCAAAATCGAGGAGAATGATACAATGGACGACTACACATCTGAAGGTGGCCTACCACCAAAATCATTCAGAGTCTTCGTCTGGGGTGGGGATGATTCCGCAGTGGCTCAGGCGATTTTTGATGCAAAACCAGCAGGAATCCAGCCCTACGGCTCGGTTTCGGCTACAGCCTACGACATAGACGGCAACCCTCACACAGTTTATTTCGAGAGGCCAACAGAGGTTGCAATCTACATCGATGTGCAGGTCACGACAGATGGGAGTGCGGTGACAGAGCAGGAGGTCAAGGATGCGATCAAAGCCTACTTCGACACGCTTGAGCTCGGCGGCGATGTGATCTACAATAAGATCGTTGCGGCAGTGATGGACATTCAGGGAGTTGTTGATGTGGATGTTAAGATCGACACAGCTTCACCTCCAGCCGGAATCTCGAACATTGCAATCGCTGATGATGAAATTGCCGTAACGGATGATGCAAAGATAACAGTCACGATAAGCTGAGGTGGAGCATGGCGGTGGATGAGCTGATAAAGCTGCTCTCAACAGCATTCCGCAAGGACCCAGACTCCAACAACTACAAGCTGCTGAAGGTAATCGATTCAGAATACAGCAGCATCGAGCAGGCCATCAACGACATCAAAAACGCTCACTTCGTTGACTTTGCAACTGGGAAAAGCCTTGACTACATCGCTTCTTTCTTCAATGTGAGAAGAAAGCAAAACGAAACGGATGAACACTTCAGGGCGAGGATAAAGTTTGCCTTCTCCAAAATCACCAACATGGCCACGATTGACGACCTCAAGGAAATAATTGCTGCTGCCCTGATGACCACAACAGAAAGAGTAAGGGTGAGGGACAAGTATGAGCTTGAGCCAGCTTTCTTCGAGGTTTGGGTCTGGCTTCAAGACTTGAATAATGCTGGGCTAACACTCGACGAGTTTCAGGAGCTTATGAAGGCTGTAAAGCCAGCAGGGACTCGATTTCAGGCCTATCAGCAGGGCACATTTACGCATCGCTCAATCGGCGAGACTTCGGATCCAAGCAAGGGCTACAACGACCTGAGCAATAGCAATCCAGACGCTGGCACCTATGCTGGCCTGCTCTGACTTCGATTTTTAAAGTCTGCATGAGGTGGGGAAAATATGGCCATAACTCAGAAATCGAGATGGGATGATTACGGGCAGGAACCTCCTGCTGGCGAGGCAAAATACACAGCTGGAGAGCAGCCGATTGCCGAATACGACAACTGGTTCAACAAGGCCGTTGTTGACGACATTGCAGCATTAAATCAGTGGCTTGACAATTTAGGGATAACCAAGGTTTACATCGACACTGAGGCAAATAAACCAGCGAGTGGTGCAACCACAGAGCTATTCATTGCAACAGATACGAATAAGATTTACAGGGGAACTGGAACGGGATGGCAGGAGCTGACGGTGGATTGGAATGCAATCCTCAATAAACCCGCTCTTTTCGAGATGAACGTTACCCAAATAACAACGGATTATACGGCTTCTTCAGGCGATATTATATTGGCAGATGCTTCAGCGGGGGCGATAACGGTAACATTGCCGGATCCTGCTGTAAATGCGGTTGTTAAGGTTAAGAAAATTGATAGTTCTGCAAATGCGGTAACTATTGACGCTGCGGGGGCAACGATTGATGGAGAAGCCTCGATTCAGATAACGAAACAGCATGAAAGTTATACTCTCGTATCGGACGGGAGTGCTTGGTATATAGTTTGAGAGAGGTGGTTAAAAATGTCGTATGTGCCGTTAAGTGAGGTTTTAAACAAATTGGCCTCGATACTGGACCAAATCGAAGCTCAATCGAGTTTCGCACATGGTCAGACGACGGTTGGAACAACACCTGTCCAGCTGACCACAAGTTCTGTACCAGCAGTCAAGGGAATTCTCGTGAAAGCTCACAAAGACAATAACGGGAAAATATATATTGGCAAAGATAACACAGTCACCACTTCGACCGGTTTTGAGCTCGCTGCTGGCGAAGCTGTCACGATTGAGGTCGATGACGCTAACAAGATATGGTTAGTCGCAGATTCGGACGATCAAGTTGTCAGTTGGATTGTCGTGTGAGGTGATGCGTGATGCCGACATTCAGCGGTGGAGGCGGTAGCGGGGTGAAATTTGAAAAATATGCAGAAATAAATATACCGGCAGGCGGAACGTATACTCCAGCTGATCCAGGATTTTATATGGCCATGCCACATGCTGTTGGTGCTTTCCGACGAGATTTTGTTCATTGGGAAATATACATCTCCACTGACGATAGCTGGGTCGATTTAGTAGTAACAGATGGCTCTGGTACGATGATCCCAGTCTTTCATGTTGTATCTGACGGCACAAACGTTAGATTAAGAAATTCTCTGACGACAAACTCATACAATGTTGTGATTCTTAGAATGGGGTGATGTAAGTGGCGGCTGAGATAAGGTCAAAACTTAAGGATTACATAATAAATAGGGAAAGATACCCACACATTCCACGGAAACTCGATGGTATGATCTTACTCGAGGAAGTCAAGGATGAAGAAGGAAGGATCAAGGGATGGATAACAATTGCTCCGGAAACTCTTGCAGACCTCTTACATCGGGGTAAAAACATGAGAGACCCCGCTCCTCACGAATTTGAAGAAGTAACTGGCCTAAAAAAATACCTCGATGAATGGAGAGCTAAGGGAATAGATATCTAAACGAGAATCCTGAAGTCCTTCCAGTATTTGTCGTATATTTTTTTCAGCTCCTCCTCATCCTGGAAGTCGTAGTGGGCGAGATAGATCTACATCTCCTCGCAGTGAGTGGCCCATTAACAGCTTTTTCACAGAGGTCGGCATACCTAAGCGGTCTGATTGTTGGGAGAAGAACTTCCGCATGTGCTTCAACCTTAGTGGTGAATTCAGCTTTTCAATCGATTTTCGCAGTGTAGATTCGGAAAACGGATAAACCGACTTGGGCTTATAACTATCAAAGAACTCTTTTAGAGCATTTTGGGCCTCAATTGAGAAGAATGTAACCCTCCCCTCGCAATCCTTGGCAACTTCTGGCCGGACATTTACGGTTCGGTCATCCACATCTATGTCGCTGATCCTTAACCTGTAAAGCTCCTCCGCTCTCAAACCTGAAGTTGCGGCAAGCAAAACTGCGGCCCTCGTCCTGAGCCTCATGGACTCGGCAGGCAGACCCTCGACCTCTTTTAGAAGTTGTTGTATATCTTTAACCTTGATAACGATCTTGCGCTGTTTTGGCATTTTCGGAAGTTCGATGTCTGAGAGAGGATGGTTCAGGTGTTTGAGCAGTCTGCGGATGTCGATGATCACTTTGCGGATGTGGGAGGGAGAGTAATCTCTTTTTAATTCGTTTATATAAATTTTTATGTCGTTAAGATTAAAACGGTATGAACACCACTCTGCAAAATCGTATAATCTCGTTGCAGTGTCCCTTAAATGGCCTTCTGAGCATCCCTTAATCGCCATTTTTGTCAAAATCTCTTCTATATCCCCCTTAGAAAACACAAAAACAGTAGCCCCGGCCGGATTCGAACCGGCGTCGCCGGATCCAGAGTCCGGCAGGATTGACCGCTACCCCACGGGGCTTTTATCAACCTTTACATTCAGGATTTATCAAAATTTTGGTCTGAAGTCTTTAGAAATTATTCCCCTCCAAAATACGTACAGCTTTAACAAAAACCTTTTAAACTTTAATCAGGAAAATAAAAAGAGCATGTCAACTATGTCTCGTATTCAGAGAATAAAAGAGTATCTTTCTAAAAGAAGATTGTCCCATAGAAAAAAGGTAGGAGTTCTTGTGGATGGCCCCAATATGTTGAGGAAGGAGTTCAACATTAACTTGAAGGAGATCAGGGAAATTCTCAATGAATACGGTGACATCAAGATAGCCAAGGTGTTTCTGAACCAGTACGCAACCGAAAAGCTCGTTGAAGCGATTGAGAACCAAGGATTCGAGCCGATTGTTACATCAGGAGATGTGGATGTTCGATTAGCAGTTGAAGCGATGGAACTGATTTACAACGATTCTATTGATGCCATAGCGATCGTCACAAGGGATGCAGATTTCAAGGCCGTTCTGATGAAAGCTATGGAGATGGGTAAGGAAACAATCATAATTGGGGCAGAACCCGGTTTCTCAACAGCACTGAAAAATTCTGCGGACATTGCGATAGTTTTGAATGAGGAAGGAGAAGAGGAGAAAGAAAGAGAGCCTGAAGAAATAATAGAAGTATGAAACTTTTCTTGTTCGAATTTGCCACATGCGGTGAGAGAATAGACGATAGTATTGCTGTTGAGGGGCTTGCGATGTTTAAAGCTGCCTGCGAGGGCTTTAAAAAGTACTACAAAATCCACAGCTTTGTCAGGCAGGAGTACTCGGATTTATTTGACCTTCCTGCCGGAGATTTGAATCTGCTGGAGGATTATCTTTCGGAGAGCGATGCTTTTCTGATAGTTGCTCCCGAAGATGAAAGTCTGCTTCTGGAGCTGACCAAAATTGGAGAGAAGTATGCACAAAATCTCGGATCTTCGAGCAAAGCGATATCTGTAGTTTCCGATAAATGGAAGCTGTACAGGAAGCTCAGAGGAAAAGTGCAGATTCCAGAGACGTCAAAAAAACCGCTTGATTGCATGTTCATAATCAAGCCGAGAGTTTCGTGTGCTGGAGAGGGCATATCTTTTGGATCATGCACGGTTCCGGAGGGATACATAGCTCAGGAATACGTTGATGGCAAGAACCTGAGCGTGAGTGTGATTGTTGGAGAGGATGAAGTAAGGGTTGTTAGCGTTAACGAGCAACTTCTCGACGGGTTCAAATATGCCGGTGCTGTTCTGCCTGCGAGGATAGAGGAAAAAGCTGCAAGAGAGGTGAGAGAGGAGGCGTTGAAGGCTGTGGAGTGTATTGATGGGCTAAATGGCTACGTGGGCGTGGATGTTGTTCACTCAGACCAGCCCTACGTGATAGAGATAAACGCTAGGCTCACCACCCCTGTTTCAGCCTTCGAGAGGGCTTATGGTATTTCAGTCGCCGACATGTTGAATGGGGACGAGCCAAGATTTGCGAGAAGGCAGATAATAAGAAAGGGAATTGGCTTTAGCGACTGTTTTGTCAAATCGGGAGATTATTGCCTGCAAATCTCCGACTTTTAGCCGAACAACCTTCTTAGAAATCCTTTTTTCTCTTTCTTCTTTTCTTTTCCCTTTTCTTTCTTCTTCTTTGCTTCTTTCTTTTCCTTAGCTTTTGGAGCCGTTACACTCACAGCCTCACCATGTCTGCTTTTCCTGCTTCTAACTCTGACGATAACCGGTCTTTCGAGTTCAGGGCTGACAATCATAGCGTTTCCGGGCGGCAACCTTTTGATCTCCTCAACCATCTCAGCGGTTATACCCTCAACCCCGTTCCTTATTGCGTTGATGTCGTTGGGATTCGTCACTCTCAGGATTATCTGGGTGTTGCACTGGCTGATCACGTTCTTATCCACTCTCGCCGGTCTCTGGCTGATGACCATCAACCCCAAACCAAACTTCCTGCCCTCACTCGCTATGGTTCTGAGTATGCTTGTGGATACTGCTCTGTCAAATCCTCTCTCAGGGATGAAGTTATGCGCCTCCTCGATAACTATCATTCCCGGTTCAACCTCTTCTCTCTTCCTCAACTCGAAAAGCTTCGTGCAGACTCTCGAAACTATCAGATCCTGATACGCTGGTTCAACACCTCTCAGGTCGATAATCGTAGCCTCTCCTCTCTGAAGAAGATTCCTTATGTCAGTTGGCCTCTCTCCAAAAAGCCCTGATTCCTCAACTTTCGTGAGCGCACCAAGTAAGGTCCACTTCCCGTTGTGCTTTATTTTTTCCACCTCATCAATGATGTCTCTTATCGTGTAATCCTCATCTTTAAGCTCCTTCAGCGCCTGGTAGAGCAGAGCCTGAGCTGTAGGATTCTTCAGGCCAGTAAGCTCGATCAGTTCTTCAGCAGTCAGATTTACACCATCAAGGACGAGTATTTCGTCAGCCTTGTCGGCGAATGGAGAGATTGGCGGAACTGCAATTCTGATCTGCTCCACGTATCCCCTGGGTTTTATGCCAAATTCTCCATCAACATTCTCGTTTGGATACTTCATTGAGTGATACTCTCCGTGCGGATCAATTATCAGAAGTGGTACGTTGTGTTCCAAAAGTTCCTCTATTATAACACCTGCCGTATAGCTCTTCCCACTCCCAGTTTTTGCCAGTATGCAGACATGTTTCTGAACGAGGCTGTTTGGATCGAGTTTAACCTTAACTCCGGTATCACCAAGAAGACCGATATACACTCCTTCATTGCTCAACCCAAGCACTTCCGCGATCAGCTTCTCTTCAGCCAAAAATACGCTCTCACCCGGCACAAAAGGACTTCTCGGAATTCTCAACCTGCCATCTTCCCTCTTTCCAAGAACAACAGCCTTACCAATAAAAACCTCGCTTGCACCGTTTACAATTTCCTTGATTTCCCTACTTCTAACATTGGATTTTGCAACAATGTCTTCAACATAGGCAACAACCCATCCGTCAACATCGTTCCAGACCTTAACATAATCCCCTCTTTTCACTTGCTTCTGGTTGAATATCACAAAGTTGAATTCAAAGGATGATGCCTCGCCGTAAATCTTTCCTACAGCACCTTTCATCGCATGAAGTTTTCCGGGATTATTTTTATTTTTTCCGCTTGAACGCTGTGAGGCAAATCAAAAGAAAAGTGGACTCGGCGGGATTTGAACCCGCGGCCTCCGCCTTTTTTCTTGCAAATGCTTGATGAATCCGTTGTAGAGGAGTAATTGCGATATAGACTGCCCAGAGTCAAGTCTGAAAAATCTCACTACTGGATAAAAAATCCATAAGTGAGTTCGTGAAATTCTGCAACCGCAGAGTGACAAAGAAAAAACTGATGGAATTTCAGAACTGGTATAAGGCAAACTACGAATATGCGACCCAGTGTAACTATCACTCCAACATCAAAAACCTCTTAGAATGGCTTTTCAAAAAGACTGGTAATCCAGAATTCAGAGAGATGAAAGAGATCCTTGAACCTCCACGAAAGAGCTCAAAGAAGATCAATCCAATTCTCATAAGAGAGCCGGACATCCACAACCTGATAAAAGCCGTGTGGAATACGGACACCACACTTCAGTTCAAGCTGAAGCACATCGCCGGAATACTCTTCGCTGCCTATACAGGCCAGAGACCTCAGGCAACCATAGGTAAGCTGACACTGGAAGAGTTCAGGGAGGCCATCCAGAGAGACCCACCCCTCCTGTGGATTCCAGAGGAGAAGGATAAGGAGAGGCTCCCCCACTGGGTCCCCCCTCCACCCAGTGGTTGTGGACTGGGTGAAAGTTACCTCGACCATTACGATCCTGAACTGGAGAGGGAGGAAACAAAAGGCCTGGCTTTCAGCTACTACAGCATGCGAAAGCCTCTTTGATCGTCTGAAACTACCGAGGGTTTCGGGTGAGCAGGTAATAAAGGCTCTTGTTAAAGCTGGATGGAGCTTCCTGGAATTACTCTGAGGTTGGAGAAGGGTAATAACCCCACTTATTTTTTCAGTAACCCCCCATTATCCCCTTAGAATTGCCTAAGGTTTTGGTGCAAAATTCTTTCGCAGTTTTTGGAATGCATTTCTGATTATTTCTCAACGTTGATGTGTCTCATTGCTTTTCAAATGGCTTGATAATCCTGACTTTCTTTGTTCCGGCTACAATAAGCCCTTCTTTGTCCTTTATAGTGTCAAACGTCCTTTCAAGAAGATCCACGATCTCACTCGGCACAGCTCGCTGTGGTCTCAAGACGATTACAGTTCCTTTTTGGAATTTGAGAAAAAGATGACCAAAATCCAAGTCCAGAGTCACTATTTTAAAGTTGTTTTCTAAGGCAAAATTATAGACGGACTCATCATCTGCTCCTTTCAATCCGATATCAATAGCCTTAACGGCGTAAATTCCTTTTCTGCCAAACCACTCTTTGACGCTAAGCGGTATATTATCATCAAGCAAGAATTTCATGGATTTCCTCACTTTTTAGGACTTGGGAAGCGTATTTGATTGCTTCTCTTACATCCTCCTTAGTTAGTTCAGGATACTCTTTCAGGATGTCCTCGACACTCATACCGGCTGCCAGCATTTCGAGGATTAGGTACACTGGAATCCTTGTTCCCTTTATTACAGGTTTTCCACCAAGTTTTTTTGGGTTGATTTCAATTCTATCCATGTTAGAGAATTAGTTACAGAATGATAAAGCTTTTTCGTGATCGGCAGTCACTCCAGTGATTACCGCTATAATATGTTTGTCGTTCTTGAACAGATAGCCCCTCTTTCCCCAAAACTCCCAAGTCCACATACCCCGGCCAGATTCTTGACATCTTTTTTTTGATTCGATCCTCTATTTTCTCTAAATCGGTGAATGTCAAGCGAGATACTCTCAATTCCATTTTGGAGATCCTTGACTTCAAATTCCAACCATGGTGGGAGTTTGTTGACGACCTCCAGCTCAGCACTTGCCCAGTTCTTGAATTCCATCAATCATCCGATTACAAAAGAGATAGGGATGGACTCGGCGGGATTTGAACCCGCGGCCTCCGCCTCGCAAAGGCGGCGCTCTCCCGCTGAGCTACGAGCCCTTAAGCAAACTGTACTTTAGGGTTTTTTAAATGTTACGAAAGGTCTTTTTATTTTAACACAAACTTCTGATGTGAGTCTGACGCTAAGTGAAGCTCTGCTAATAGCGGGCGTGTACTTCTTCAACATCCCCTTTGGATACTGGAGAGCGAGAACAGAAAAATTCAGCAAAGAGTGGATTCTTGCCATACATATGCCTGTACCTCTGGTTTTTCTCGGTAGGATTCTTTCAGGTGTCCCAGTATTTCACATACCTGTCTTGATTTTCTTCTTTTTCCTCGGTCAATTGTCAGGAGTGAAGATACGATCAAGGCTTGAAAATTTTACAGCTGAGCAACTCTCACGCTGCATGGTTATGGACATTGTTAGAATTCTTTCTTGCAAATTAAATTTTTAAAGTGCAGCAGAACCTAATACATGAACCCTAAGAAGATCGTTGATAACTATGAAGATGTAGCCATTGGCATTTTCGGCTCGCATTCTGCAAAGGAGGTGGGAATGGCTGCAAAAGCTTGGGGCTTCAAAACTGTTGTTGTGGTCCAGAAGGGCAGGGACAAACTTTACACGAAGTACAACAGGCATCTTTATGATGAGGTGATCATGCTCGATAATTTCAAGGACTTACTCAATAAAGAAGTTCAGGAGAGGCTTATCGAGCTCAACACCATTTTCATACCTAACAGAAGTTTTGCTGTGTATGTTGGCTACGATGGCATCGAGAATATTTTTGAAGTCCCAATTTACGGGAACAGGTTCATGCTGAGGGCGGAGGAGAGAAACTATGAGAAGAATCAGTACTATCTGCTCGAAAAGGCTGGTTTGAGATATCCGAAGGAGTTCAAATCGCCGGATGAGATCGACAGGCTTGTTGTCGTGAAGGTGCAGCAGGCCAAAAATCCCCTCGAAAGAGCTTTCTTTTACGCCAACTCTCCAGAAGACTACTACAGGCAAGCTGAAGAACTTCTAAAGGCAGGAATAATTGATGAGGAGGGGCTGAAGAAAGCAAGAATTGAGGAATACGTGTTAGGAGCGAGATTTAACGCAAACTTCCACAGCTATGCTCTAAAGGACGTTTTCGGAGACTTTGATTTTGTTGGTTTCAGCGATAGAAGGCAGGTTAACTTGCAGGGCTTTTTGAACCTGCCCGCTAAAGACCAGCTCAAGATAAATGTTCCTGTGAAGAACGAGGAGATAGGACATTTTGGTGTAACAATGAGGGAGAGCAAGCAGCAGGAGGTTTACGAAGCTTGTGAGAGGTTTTTAAGAACCTGCGAGGAGGAATTTCCACCGGGCATTATCGGGATGTTTGGATTGCAGGGAGCCATTGCCTACTCGCACGAAAACGAAACGAAACTTGAGTTCGTAATCTTCGATGTCTCCTTCAGAGTGCCCGGAGATCCTGCTATCGGCCCAACGTCTCCTGAGATGAGAAATCTGAGTCTCAAACACGGAGTTAAAATAGAAGATCCACTTGATCTGACAATGATGGAAATAAAAAAGGCAATGGAAACGGGTAGAATTAAAGAAATAGTTACTTAACCTGCTTCAAGAAGTTCTATTCCATCATCGGTGAGCTTTAGTTTTCCATCCTCCTCTTTTACAAAGCCCTCCATCAGCAGCCAGTCAAGATTGAATTTGAACTGAAACTCGGACAATCCAAGCTCCTTCTTAAGCTCCTCTCTCGTTTTACCCTGAACCCCTATAGCAGCAACAATTTTTCTTCTTATCGGGCTCATTGACGCTTTGAAAAGTCTCTCGTGATGCTCTCTGTCTCTAACTTTCTCAGCCATTTTATCACCTCGATAAAATGTTAGGCTCTATTTAATTTAAATGTTGCCCATCAGTGAGTTTTTTCTTCATAACCAAAATTCTTAAATTGCATCGTGGAGAATTAGCATTAAGCCGGGGTTGCCGAGCGGTAAGGCGACGGCCTGCTAAGCCGTTGGGCGTTGCCCACGTGGGTTCGAATCCCACCCCCGGCGCTTACCGCTGATTTATGCAAACGATATTCTTAAAATGCTCCGGAATGAACTCATCAGCCTCAATTCCCGCTGCAGCGCTGAACTGATAAACCATTATGTAACCTGCAAGATGAAAAGGTGCCTCTCCAAGCTCAACGTCTCTGTCCATGCTCGCCATGCAGGGATAAGCACACTGATGCTGGTGGATCTCCTTCCAGAATTCGCTCTTACTCTCGACAACATAACCCCTCATTCTCCTTGCTACATAGTAAGCTGCCCCACATGGATCGCTTCTTGTAACTTCAACTTTCCGTATGGTGTTGCCGTCCATTACAACAGAAAATTCCGGTCTGCCCATAGAAAACTCCTCACAGAACTCGGAAATTACAATGCCTGAAGGTAGCAGGCTGCAAAATGGTTTCGGAGAGGCGAATTCAATTCCCAATTCGCTGCACTTGTCACTCAGTTGCTTTCTCAACCCCGGCAAGCACCACTTCTGGTCGCAGGCAGGGACAATCAAAGCCTTGAACTCTCCGATTTCAGGTAGGGAAACCAGAATGTCGGGATGAATGTTGATTGTAAGAAGGACTTCGCAGCTAAATTTTTCAACATAATTTTTCGGCTCTTCAACATAGAGACCAAGTTGGAGGGGTTCTGGCAACTCTTTAACATATGTGATATTAGAACTGTAGTCGTGCTTCTTGCAGTAGTCGCAGCCATTTATCCCGCAGGCTCCGAATGTCGGGCACAGATATGGTGAAGCAAGATTGCAGACGAACCTCTTTCCAAACTCTCCGCTGTAGATAATTCCAAGCTCCACGCAGTGAATGTTCAGGGGATTCTAATATGGATTTTGGTATACCATTCTTCCAAAAAAGTATTAAGATTGTACGCACCCTCAGAGACATTCCTTCTGGAGAACAGCAGGTAAAAATATCCGAGATCATCCAAAATGCAAAGCTCGTCATACTCAGGGACGCTGGACATGGTGTGATTGTGGAGAAGAAATATTTTAAACCTGATACTGGATATCCCTTAAATGAGGGTTTTTGTTGAGAGGGTTGAAAGCTACAGAGATGCTGGGAAGTTCGTTGAGAAAGCATTTGAGTTGTTCAATCCCGAATTCAAATATCTGAAGCCCAACTTCCTCAAGTTCGATGATCCGGAGAACGGCTGCGTAACCCATCCGGATTTGATAAAGGCAATAATCAATGTGGCGAGAGAGTGTGGGATGGAGGACTTAAAGGTCATTGAGGGTGGCTTCTACAGAGATTCTGCTGAAAAATGCTTTGTGGAGTTCGGGCTTAAAGAGGTGGCTGAGTGCGTAAATCTCAATGCTGATGAATTTGTCGATGTGGAAATTGGTGGTGAAGCACTGAAAAGTGTGAAGGTTGCAAAGACGGCTTTGAAGGCGAGAGGGAGCTATTTAACTGTCCCGAAACTCAAGGTTCACCATCTGACAAAGGTCACTTTGGGGATAAAGAACAACATGGGCTTTCTGAAGAAGCCAGCCATTTACATGCACAGAAACATCCATCAGAAGCTCGTTGACCTTTTGAGCTTTTTTCAGCCATCCTTCGTCATAATAGATGGCATAATCGGCGGCACAAACTCTGAAATGCATCCAAAACCTGTAAAACATGAGGTGCTGATCGCGAGCGATAATGTTATCGCTGCTGACATCGTTGGTGCAAAGCTAATGGGCTTTAGTCCATCTGAAATTCAGCATTTGATGCTTGCAATGCAGATGTTCGACATTTCGGAGTCGGATGTGGAAATTGTAGCCAATCCGGGAATAGAAAAGCTGGTAAAACATTACTCTCTGTCACTCTCAAGCAGAATGCTCGGAAGGCTTGGGATTTAGCTAAAGCTCCAGCCTCATCAGATACCACTGCTTCTGGCCGAAATTTTTCTCAGCGAAGCTGTTATCAAGCATCTTCTCAATTTCAAATCCAAATTTTGTAAACAGACCTATTCCAGCGTCGTTTTCAACTGAGACGTATGATTTAAGGCTTCTAACACCTTTCTCTCTCGCATCCTCTATTATTCTGCTGAGCAGTGTTGATCCAACACCACTGTTCCTCCTCAGCGGTGACACAACTATAAAATTGATAGTTCCTTCTCCCTTCTTGGGCTTTGGACAGAGGTAGTCAATAAGGAGAGAGGTTTTGATGCCCTTGACGAATCCGAGCTCCCTTCTCAGGAATTTTGACACAGGCATCTTTCTGGTGGAGTATGATGCGAATCCTACCACCCTTCCCCCCTCTGCAACAAAGCAATTTTCGGAGTAATCTGAAAAGAACTTGAAAAGCAGCTCTCTCGCAAGCTCAACATCATTAAAAATTCCGTTGAGCTCTCTATCAAAAGATAGAACTAAAATTCTCACTGCATCCCTGACATCACTTTTTTCAAGCTCTCTGACTCTCATAGTTCTTTATACCGTCAACAGCCTTTTTCAGGTTCTCCATCGAATTGGCATAGCTTATCCTAACGTAGGTCTCATTGTAATCTCCGAACGGCAGTCCGGGGGTTACGGCAACTCCATATTCCAGCAGTTTTTCAGCATAGACCATGCAATCCTCCTTAACGTTTATGAACATGTAAAAAGCCCCCTCCGGCTTGATTACATCGTATATTTTGCTCAGTTCTGAGTAAACGTAGTCCCTTCGCTTTCTGAACTCGGAGACCATTCGGGAAAGGAGTTTATCAAATATGCCTTCTGCCATCACCTCTGCAACTGCTTTCTGGGCAAAGGCTGGAGCGCAGACACCGTTGACCTGATGAACTTTCAGCATCGAATCGAGCAGCTTTTCATCTGCTATCGTAAATCCAATCCTCCACCCTGTCATGGCGAGTGACTTTGAGAATCCATTTACGCATACAACATTTTCGTAGCCAGCAAGCGATGCTGGCTTTACATCGTAGTAAATCTGGTCGTATATCTCGTCGCTCACGACTACTGCACCGTTGTCTGCGGCAATCTCTACTATCGCCCTCGCGTCCCTCTCGCTTATCACCGCACCTGTTGGGTTGTTGGGATAGTTTAGGAACACAACGCTCACGTCTCTATCCATAACCTCGTTAATCCTGTCAGGATCGGGAGTATAGTTGGTGTCGTGAGTCTTCACCTGCTCGATCTTGGCTCCGCACATCTTGGCGTAAGTGAAGTAGCTGAGGAAGTTGGGGGTGGGAATTACAACTCTGGTACCTTCCTCGATGAATGCAAGAGATGCGTTGATCAGGGCTTCACTACCACCTGCGGTCACCATTACATTTGAAATGGAAACTCCATATTTCTCAGCAATGGCCTCCCTCAGCTCTTCAAGGCCAAAGTTTGAGGTGTAGTGTGTATAACCGGCATTCATAGCCTTGCATGCTCTCTCAATGACCTCTCTGGGGGTGTCAAAGTCGGGTTCGCCTATAGTGAGACTGACGATATCCCTACCCTCTTTTTTTGCCTTTTCGACGATCTCGAACATCTTACGTATCATTGAGGTTGAAATCTGGGAAAGCCTTCCTGCTTCTCTCATCGTGTTGGGTTTATATTGGAGCCTTAAAATTTTTCCTTTTCGGTTTGCCCCAAAGTGGTTACAAGTCTGGTGTGCATGTTGGGGCGGCTAGTTTCCTCCAAAATGGAAATATAAAAAGGTTAGAAGAATAGGAAAACACTTTAAACGAGTGAAAAAGTAAAAGGATCGATGATGAATCTGGCAGAATCTGAGCTTTGCGATGATGACGGCTGTACTCTCTGATTACAGCAAATCCTTTTCTGCCATCTCTATGGTTCTGTCAATTGCCTCCTTCAGCGGGTCGGGAAGCCCTTTTATCTCTATCTCCATGAAGCCTCTCACAATCGCTGATGTTGCTTCATCCTTGCTCAGGCCACGGGACATTAGGTAGAATATCTCTTCCTCCGCTATCTTGCCTATAGCCGCCTCGTGGCTAAGCTCCACATTGGGATACTTCGCCTCAAGCTCAGGGATGGCGTGAATCAGACCATTCTCGGAAAGCATCAGCCCCTTGCACTCAAGATGCCCCTTAACCTCAGGAGCATCGCCGATTATATGTCCTCTGGCAATAACCTTTCCACCCTTGCTGATAGCCCTCGAAACAATCTCTGCACTGCTATTTTCCCCCCTCAATACAGCTCTTGACCCAGAATCAATTGTACTACCCTCAAGAGCGACTATTACACTGTTAAAAACAACCCTCGCATCTTTTTCGAGATACGCTGTGGGATACGTCTGAACGAGCTTCACGGGATTCAGCAGAATGTAGTTGCTAATAAAACTCCCCCCTTCATCAATATGAATAGCAGTTCTTGGTCTAACCTCTATAGTTGGCTCCCAGCTATGAATCATCGTAAAGGAAAGCTTGGCATCCTTTTTTACGAAGAACTCAGAGAGGCCGATGTGCATCCCCGTAACGCCGGGATGGGATGTGCAGCCTGAGATAATATTGAGTTCCGAATTCTCCTCGGCAACCACTATGTTGTGAACCTTCTGCTTCTCAGCCTTTTTAAGGTAAAGACAGGCCTCTACAGGAATCTCAACCTTCGCACCCGGCAGCGCTCTTATAAAGTAGCCGTTAA
Source organism: Archaeoglobi archaeon (assembly GCA_029259335.1). Classification (GTDB taxonomy): domain Archaea; phylum Halobacteriota; class Archaeoglobi; order Archaeoglobales; family Archaeoglobaceae; genus Archaeoglobus. The sequence continues at coordinate 7,368 of JAPDIY010000003.1, read as the reverse complement.
CATCTTCTGTATCCGCTTCTCTCGTGTACTCATCTTGGTTCCTGTCCAAGAGCTTCCAGAAATAGTTCTTCACCCAGTCGTACTTTTTCATCGCATCTCTTATGCTCATCACTTCAACTCCTTCAAAGAAGGATGCGAAGGTCTTTGTCTCCTGATCCTCCAGCAGGAAAGTGCCAGATCTCTTGGACTTGTCGAGCTCTATTCCTACTTCTTTCAGCTTCTCCGTATCTACCCCGAGTTCTCGTTCATATTCCTCAGACATCTTGCCATACACCCCTCATAGCCATGGTTTCTTATCTGATTCAGAATATCCTCCGGCTCGCCAATACATGCTATTCTGCCATTGTAGAGTATCGCAGCATAATCAGCGTCAACATAGTCAAGTATGTGTCCCTGATGCGTAATGATGATCCCCGACTTTTCCCTGCTCTCCGCGTTCTTATCCCTCTCAAGAAGCTCGTTGATTGCCTCTCCAATCAACGCAACATTTTCGAGGTCCACACCGCTGTCAGGTTCATCGAGCAGAATTAAGTCGGGGTTCATGAGCATAAGCTGCAGCAACTCCGATCTCTTGACCTCACCGCCTGAGAAACCAACATTTATCTCCCGGTAAAGGTGATTGACCATATTCATCTTCTCAGCGAGTTCCAGTATCTTTTCCTCTGTATACCCGCCAATTCTCGCACAGAATCTCAGAACATCTATAAGCTTTACACCGCTGATTTTCGGTGGGTTTTGGAACGCGATGCCTATTCCAAGCTTTGTCCTTTCATTGGTTGGCAGATTTGTCACGTCTATCTTCTTGAACATTATTCTACCGCTAACAACCCTGTATGTGGGATTTCCTATGATTGCGTTCAGTAAAGTCGATTTTCCCGAACCATTGGGGCCGAACAGGACGAAAGTCTCTCCGGACTTGATATACAGATTAACATTTTTCAGTATCTTCCTTTCGCCAACTTCAACACCGAGATTTACAACTCTTAGTATGCCCATGGAGTCAGAGTTGACTGAAGCTTAATTAAGGTTTTTCAGTTTTCACAGATCAATCAGACTCACATCTCCATCTTCGACAATGGCAAAAGTTCTTTTGCCTGTCAGATAACCACAAACCTCACCCGGATTCAGAATGACTGTCTTTTCCCTGACAACTTTAGGCTCGTGAGTGTGTCCTGTGACAATTAAACCCCCCGTCTTTTTCAGAATCTCCAGAATTCTTCTGTCCGTGCCGTGATACACTATTCCAGCAGGGAATTCTACAATGTCTCCAATTTCCCATCCGTTCTTTTCCGCAATCTGCGTCAGGATGTTCTTTTCTCCATCGTTGTTTCCAAAGGCTATGTACAACTTCAAACCAAGACTCTCGAACTCTTTCAGTGTAAAGGGCGATATGACATCACCGGCATGGACAACAAAATCCAACTTTTCCCTCCGCAGAGCATCAATCAATTCCCTTACAGCCTCTAGATTGTCGTGCGTGTCACTTATGGCAGCGAATCTCATAATGGTTGGGATGCAGAAGGTTAAAAATATGTTACTGAAGTCTGAACTTCCATTCCCTCTGCATGACAGGAACGCTGCCAAAAGCGTTCCTTTTTACGAGCATGAGATCCCCTATATCGTACTTCTTAAGAAAACTTCGAATGTTCAGCAGCAAGCATCCGGGAATTCTTACTTCTGCTGTTTCGGAAAGCCTGTAAGCAGCTTCCAGAAACTCACCGATACTTTCTGACCTTTCGACATCAATCAACTCTAAAAGCTTCTTATTCTCCCTGTATATCGACAAGGGCTGCAGGAAAAGCTCGTCGGCGATGGATGCCACTTCGGCTATACTTTCAAGCTCTCCGTTATTTACACTTGGCATGAAAACTGTTCTAACAATGGTGTAGGTTTGGCTGGCCATTTGCTCAATGCTTTTGACAGCCTTTTCGAAGAGATCAGTACCTGTGATCTCCCTGTATTTCTCCCTGCTACCAGCATCAAGGCTTATCATAACTATATCAGCCTCACTGCCTAGCTTTGAAGGGTCAAGCAGGGTTCCATTGGTCTGAATGTCAATCCTCACCTCGCCAAATTGTTCGCGCAACTTTCTGATTATCTCCACAACCTTTTCGGTACCGACGACAAAGGGCTCTCCGTACTGGGATATGGTTATTGCCTTTGGCTCAAGAGTACCGTAGTAACCTGGCTTTGGGGCAGAGCCCTTAATCTCTGCAACTTTGGAATAGCAGAAGATGCAATTGAGGTTGCAGGCAGCAGTGATCTCATAGCTCGGATGATGGACTGGATTCTCGATTTTCTCATCTATTCCCTCACAATGTATGCAGTGCTTTGGATACTCCATTTTTCTCAGCATCTTCTTGATCTCTGTGAGGTTTATCATATACAATCGAAGAGCTTTACAACGAATTCTGCAAGTCTGACGGCATCCTCCTTGCATTTCATTAAAGTGTTGGTTGAAACTATGTTATTCGATTCGAGATTTGAATCTTCTGTGTCAACCACAAGTAAGTCGAGGAAGTTGCTGTAAACGTCGAAGACACCCTTCGGTGAGACTTCAAAGCCCTTTGCCTTCATCAGCTTTCCTGCTGGACCGCTGAATGGCTTGTTTCCAACGATTGGCGAGACTGCTATTACTTTTTTGTCCTTAAGCCTCTCTGCAAAGTCCTCAACACTCAAAATCGGCAGAATGCTCGTTATTGGATTGCTCGGCCCTATCAATACTTCGTCCTCTTTCCTCAGTTTCTTTTTCACAACCTCAGGTATCCTCGCTCTCTCTATGTTCTCAAATCTGACATCCAAAACTTCAGGTTCTCCTTTCCTCGTCACCCAGAACTCCTGAAAGTGCATCTCTCCCTCATCCGTTACGATGATGGTCGAAACCTCTTCCTCACACATCGGGTAAATTCTGTTTCTAACATCATAAGCTCTTGCAACGATTTGTGTTGCTTCGCACAAACTCTTTCCACTTCTCAAAGCCTCACTTCTCAGTATGTGCGTTGCTCTGTCCAGATCTCCTATCCTCATCCCCTCATTAAATCCAAGAGCTTTCAGCCTTTCATGGGTCGTGAAGGTATCGCCCTTTATCCCCCACCATTTCTTATTATCAATAATTTCAGCGAGGGCGTAGATCACGGAATCAATGTCGGGACATATCTTGTTTCCGGAAACCCACACATCTTCGGCTGTATTCACAACTACCCAGAAATCGCAGACTTCCTTTAACCCCTGCAAAAGCTTGGGAGTCCCCGTTCCGCCTGACAGAACGAGCACTACCTGAACACCTCACCGAATTCGGTGATATCTCTCTCACTTTCAAGCAACTCCTTTAAGATTGTCGGTAAACTCTCAATTTTAACCCTCACCTGCCTTGTCGTGTCTCTGTCCCTTATAGTAACAGTATCATCATCGAACGTCTGATGGTCAACTGTGATACAGAAAGGAGTGCCTATCTCATCAAATCTTCTGTATCTTCTGCCTATGCTCCCAGAATCGTCGTATTCTGTGTAAATGCCTTTAGATCGCAGAAGAGATACTATTTCCTGAGCCTTCGACTCGAAGGGTTCTCTCGAAAGTAGAGGGAGTACTGCGACCTCAACTGGACTCACTTTCCTTTTTAATCTCAGCACCCTTCTCTCTTCTCCGTCAACCACATCCTTATCGTAGGCGTGCTCAAGAACTGCATAGCTTATTCTGTCAAGCCCAAATGAAGGTTCGATTACATGCGGCACTATTTTTTCGCCCGCAATTTCCTCCTCAACCTCTTCAATGTCAAAAAACTCTTTACTGATCTTTATTCGCTCACCATCAACCACAATCTCAATCTCATCAGCATCAGAATTCACATTGAAAGTTGAGAAAGCCTCAGCAATCTTCTTCGCTTTTTCCTTGAAGGTAGGACCGATTTTGTTCATTTTCGGCACCAGTCTCCTCCTCTTTACCTTTACGGGCTGGGTGTAGGGTACGAAAATTGTCAGATCCTCACCGCTGTACTCCGAATGCTTCTTTAAATCGTAATCCGTCCTGTCTGCGATCCCAACAACCTCTATCCAGCCGTAACTCGTCTCAACTTCAGCATCCCAGCAGTCAGTCGCATAATGAGCCCTTTCATCATCCTTGTGCTGCCTGAACCTCAGCTTATCCTCATTAATTCCAATCTCAAGTAGAAATCTCCTTGTCTTACCTATGAAGTATCCTAAAATCTGGTTCGCGATGATACCCTTCTCTACAGCTTCTGAGAGAGTCATCTCATGCTCGTTATCGAACTTGTCAACGAGCTTTACTTTATCACTGGCCACTTGAGAAAAATCGGGGTGTGTCTTCTCTGCAGGGTGGACGAAAAATTCAAGTTCAGCCTGATTGAACTCTCTGAGTCTTATAACACCCTGCCTTGGACTGATCTCATTTCTGTAGGCCCTTCCAATCTGAGCGACGCCAAAAGGTAACTTTTCCCTGAAGTAACCTGCAAGCCTCTTGAAATCTACAAACATACCCTGTGCTGTCTCAGGGCGAAGATAACCTTTCTTTCCCTTTCCTGGTCCAATTTTTGTGGAGAACATCAAATTCATCGGAGCGGGCTCCTTGAATTTCCCGCCACACTCGCATTTCAAATCATAGACATCCATAACTTCCTTTACAGCTTCAACTGTCTCATCAACCTCTATTCCCAGCTTTTCCTTTACGTAGTGGTCTGCCCTGTAAACTCTCCCGCAGTTTTCACACTCGATCGCCACATCGGTGAAAGATGTAGCATGACCAGAGGCTATGAAAACCTCTTCAATTCCTATGGTCGGTGTGTCGATCTCTACTGCTCTCTCGTTGATCACAAAATACTTCCGCCATATGTTTTCAATCTTTCTCCTTAGGTTATTTCCAAGAGGAGCGTAATCAATGAAGCCTGCCATACCACCGTAAATTTCAAAGGACTGCCAGAGGAATCCACGTCTCACCAGCATCTCCATGATGTCGCTCATGTGCAGGTTTTACTGAATGCAACTTAAAAGGTTATCTTCTTATGTCATGCTACCAACAACCGACCATGGAGAATAAAGTGAAGGAAAAAACTGTAAAGGCATGGGTGGATAAAATTCTTGCTGGATATCCGGTGAAGCCTGTTTTGGAAGTGGTGGATTACATCGAAGATGCTGCAAGCAGGATAGTTGATGCAGTTCTGATGCTGCATGAGGGGGGGAAAGTGGATATTGACGAGGCGTTGGACGATTTGATGAGGTTTTTGGCGACTGACAGAAACTTGAGTCCGGGAGAGAGTGTTAAATTAATTTCTGAGTTGAGAGAGATGATAGCTAATGAGCTTAATTTAAGAGGTGAAGAGAGGCTAAAATTCAATCTGAAGGTTGAAGAGCTGATGTTCAGAGCATTTGACGCCTACATGGCTTGCAGAGAGAAGATATTCGAGTTAAGGCTGAAAGAGAAAGAGAGGGATATAGAGATAATGAGAAAAATAATTGAGTTTGCGGATAGGGCTAAGTTTTAATTCTATCCGGGTTGAACCCTTTTTTGATGAGTAACTCTTTCACCCTGTTCACGTGATTTCCCTGTAGTTCTATAGCTCCATTTTTCACGGTTCCACCGCACGCGAGCTTCGATTTCAGGTATTTCGCCAGCTCTTCGAGATTTATCTCTCCGCTGTCTATGCCCTCGATGATGGTAACTTCCTTGCCGTAACGCCTCTTGCCAACTTTTATCAAAATAAACTGCTGCTCCTTCGCCACTTCCTCGCAGACACACAAATCTTTTGGTAGTCCGCAAACCGGACAGATTTCCGACATCTTCTTGCAATACCTCCTTTTTAAGAAGTGAATCAAAGCTAAATTTTAAATTTTCGGTTGCCAGATATCGGACACCTCAGCACATGGACTTCTTCTTTGATCTATTTGACCTACCGGTAGTCGTGAAGATCTTCGCGATAAGTTGACGGAAATTATCTGGCACAAAAATGTCAAAAGATGACAATCTAAAGACAATTCACAGTCAATTTGGCAGAATTTCAGCAAAAATCGAGAAAGGTTGAGAGAGGATCAGCTTGAAACTTGCGACAAGGGATAAGCACTTCAGCAGAATAGAAGGGCTTGAGGTTGTGGAGTACTAGATGAGATATATTCAAAGACCAATGCAAAAAATTTTAATGTTTGCACATATATATGTACATATGGCAAAAGTGATATCCATTTCGGATGAAGTGTATGAGATGCTCAAATCCATGAAAAGGAAGAACGAAAGTTTCAGCGATGTGATAAAGCGGCTTGCAAGGAGAACAACGATAAAAGAATTTTCTGGAGTTCTGAGTAAAGAAACTGCTGAGGAGATTCTCAGAGTCAGAGATGAGTTGAACAGGAAGATCAAGGAGGAGTTTTGATGGTCTGTCTCGACACCAATATCCTGATTGAAATCCTGAGAGAAGACGTTGACTCAACAGAACTTGAAGAGAGGCTTTCAAATCAGAATGTCTGTATAACCTCCGTAACGGTGTTTGAACTGTGGTGCGGAATTCTCTTGAAGAGGAAAGATGCCGAAAGAAGAGCTTTTGAGGCACTTTTGAGGTCTCTGGATGTCCTCGAAATGGATGCGGAATCGGCAAAAATTTCGGCAGAAATCTACATTTCATCGAGAAAAAATGGAGTAGAAATACCCCCACTGGATGCTATGATTGCTGGAATCGTCAGGAGATATGGCGAGAGACTCGTGACAAGGGATAAGCACTTCAGCAGGATTGACGGCTTGGAGGTTGTGGAGTATTAAGGTTTATACGTTAAGCGAAAAACCTCTTCTTCGAGTTTTTGAATGTATGATTTCATCCTTCAAAAGTTCCCTCAAATCAGCCTTTATCTCCGAAAGCTCGGATACGACATCGTCCACACGTTGTTGAGTGAGTCAATTCTTAACTCTAAATTATCCATTCTTCTCTCGATTTTGTCAAGTCTCCTCTCGACACTGTCGAATCTCTTATTAACGCTGATCTCCAAACTGTCCTGTTGGTGATGCCAATAGCTGCCTGAATACCTTCTATGACAATGCTAACCATATTTCTACGTAGCATCGAGTCTTGAAATTATACTTCACGGCTTGCATCCGACGCGATTGCCTCGCAGTACTATCCAATGTATATCACGCTCATGTCAATCTTTTCTGCAACCTGAAAATTTTTGTCTCACTCCCCTCTTGTGACAAGTAAAAATCTAAGGTCTTCTCCACATCACCACTCTGATAACCTCTGAATAACTCTCTTTTCCCTGAAACCAAGATTAATCGTCATCCCTGTTAACAGGACAGAAAGAGAGCACTTCTTTCTCACAGGTTCGAAATCATAGCAGTGCAAATCCCTCATACCGTAAGCTTCTTTCCCCAATT